>CAYGCW010000038.1:2090-13633 GCA_964348465.1 uncultured Acidimicrobiia bacterium
CGCCATCATGGAGCATGGGGCGGTGATCGACGTCGACACCCCGGCCGGGCTGGTGCGCCGGCACTGCCCGCAGCGCACCGTCGTCCTGTCGCTCGCCACGCCCGGCGGCGACGAGGTCTTCGGCTCGCTCGCCGGCGTCCAGACCGTCCGCCGCGACGGCGCCACCTACACCCTGACCGGCGCCGGCGAGGACTTCGTCACCGAGGTCATCCGCCTGTTGTCGGAGGCCTCGCTCCAGGTGACCGACTTCCGCACCGTCCTGCCGAACCTCGAGGACGTCTTCCTCGAGCTGACCGGCCATCGCATCCGGGACTGAGGACCATGCTGCGCGGCTTCTGGAAGCTGACCTGGCTCGAGCTCAAAATCTTCGTGCGCGAGCCGCTGGGGCTGTTCGGCACCGTCGGCGCGCCGGTACTGGTCTTCCTGCTGCTGGGGCGCTCGTTCGCCGGCCGCGTCGACCGCTCCGCCTCGCTGGCGACGTTCGTCGGCTCGCGGCTGCCGGTGCTGGCCGCCGTCATCATCGCCTTCTCCGCCGTGCTGTCGCTCGTCGCCATCATCTCGATCTACCGCGAGGGCGGCATCCTCAAGCGGCTGCGGGCGACGCCGCTCCGGCCGCACACCATCCTCGGCGTCCACGTGACGCTCAAGCTGGGCCTCACCGCCGCGACCCTGGCGCTCATGGTGCTGGCCGGCCGCCGCCTCTACCCGGTCGATCTCGAGGCCGACATGCTGAGCTTCTGCCTGGCGCTGCTGCTCAGCACCCTGAGCATCTGCTCGCTCGGCTTCATCATCGCCAGCGTCGTCCCGACGGCGCGCTTCGCGCAGCCGCTGGGCACCATGATCCTCTATCCGATGCTCGGGATCTCGGGCCTGTTCGCGCCGGTAGAGCAGTTCCCGCCGGTCTGGCGCGGCATCGCCAACGCCCTGCCGGTGACCCACGCCGTGTCGCTGCTCATGGGCATCTGGGAGGGCGGCTCCTGGTGGGACTACCTGCCCGAGGTCGGCGCCCTGCTCCTGACCCTGGCCGTCGCCACCGCCATCGCGACGTGGATCTTCCGCTGGGAGTGAGGCGGCCGGACGGGTCCAAGGCCTGTGGCGGGGTGCGGCGAATCCGCGGTCGACGCCGCCGCGATACGATCCGCGGATGCGCCTCATCAGCGGCTCCGCGCTCGCCCTCCTCTGCGCTCTTGGGTTCGGCTCTGCCGTCGCGGCAGCCGCCGACCCGGCCGCGCCCACCGGCACGGTCGCCGAGCTCGCCGCCCGCCTCGTCCGCGCCTATCACGCCGGCGACGTCGAGGCCCTGCGGCCGCACCTGGCGCCGGGGCTGGTGTTCCGCGACCCGAAGCTGGACCAGCACCTGGACCTCGCCGGCTTCCTCGAGCTGGCCAGCGAGATGGGTGCCGGCGAGACCGACCGGCAGCTGAAGATCGCCTGGACCGGCGCCTCCGCCGACCATGCCGACGTCCGCGGCAGCTGGGGCTGGACGGACGCCGAGAGCGGCCGCAGGATGGAGATGCGGTTCTCGATCGAGCTCCGGTTCGAAACCGCCGGCGAGGCGCCCCGGGTCGTCTCCTGGCTCGACGACTTCCGGCGCCGACGGATGTGGAAGCCGGTCGACGGCGACGGCCGGCTGGAGACCGCGCACTTCGAGGTCGTCTACTTCGAGTCCGAGCTACCGTCCGCGGAGGCGGCCCGCCTCGGCGAGACGCTCGAGCACTGGTACGAGAAGACCCGGGCCTACCTCGGCCGCTCCTTCGCCGACGGCTTCCGCCTGCACGTCAACGTCGGCGGCCACGACAGCCCGTACGCCACCCAGCCCGGCCCCGAGGCCTTCATCCTGGTCCCGACCCCCTCGGCGAAGCTCGACTACGGCTTCTCCCTGGTCCACGAGCTGACCCACAACCTCCTCGGGCTGAGCTGGCTGTCCCGCCACGAGCGCGAGCGCAACGGCGTACGGCTCTCCTCCGGCAACCGCCTCTTCGACGAGGGCTTCGCCGTCTACGTGGAGGAGAAGCTGACCGGCGAAGGCCCGCGGGTCTGGCCCAACTTCGGCGAGGGGACCCACGCCGCCTACTGGCAGCTGCGGGAGGAGAAGGGCGAGCCCATCTGGCCGGTGCTGGAGGCCGAGATCCACCGCGAGCACGGCGACACCCGCCTCGCCTACCTCGCCCAGGCCTCCTTCACCAAGCACCTCGTCGAGACCCACGGCCTCGACCGCTTCCTCCGCCTCTACGCCGCCGACCCTGCCGCCGCCGAGGAGATCTACGGCAAGGACCTCGCCGAGCTGGAAGGCGGGTGGCGCCGATTCCTGCAAGGACGGTTCGCGTCGGAGCGACCCGCCTCCGGGTCCGACGAGTAGCCGCCGCGCCTCCGCCCCCGCTCAGTGGACGGCCGTGGACGACCTCGTCGACCTGACCAATGCGGGCTTCCGCCCCTGATGTCGAGCCATGTGAAGGCTTCCTCCTGATCCGGAGGGAGCGGGAGAACCACAAAGCGGAGACGGCCGGCGCTCATGGCGGAGGCGTCGCCGCCGACGGGTCGGTGCCGATCGCGACCTCGGTTCCGTTCTCGAACACGACGTCCTCACCGAGCGCCACGAAGGTGCGCGCCAGGAGCGTGGCGTCGGCGCCGGCGTCGAAGGCGAGGCCGGGACCGCCAAAGATCCAGTCACACGACTCGTAGGTCACGCTGCCGGTCACGGTGTGATTCTCGAGCACGATCGGCTGGCAGGAGGAGCCCTCGAAGGCACCGATGTCGCAGACCGCGCCAGGGACGTTGTCGCCGTCGATCGGTCGCGGCTCGCCGCGCTGGTCGTGGTCGGCACAGCCGGCCGGGTCCGCGTTGTCCAGGGCCGGGCTGTCAAAAAACAGCGCATGGGTCCGCGTCGGGCCGCCGTTGTCGGCCAGCGGCGCCAGCCCCGAGACCGGGTCCGAGAGGTCGGGAACCGTCACCGGGTTGGTGAGATTGCAGGTATTGGCCGCCGTCTCGAAGTTCCCGCCGCGCGAGAAGGTGCTGATACCGGTGTTGCCGCCGCACTGGTCCATCCCGGCGCCGCCGATGTTGTCGGCAACGATCGTGTTGTGGAAGACGGTAAAGCCGACGACGAACACGCCGCCCGCCTCGCCGCTGGTGGCGGTGTTGCCGGCGATCGTCGTGTTCACCAGCCCGGTGAGGGCGTCGGTGAACATGCCGCCGCCGTTGTCGGTGACGTTGCCGCTGACCGTGCTGTCGACGAGGCTGGCGATACCAGGATAGACGCCACCCCCCGAGCCCTGGGCCACGTTGTCGGAGACCTCGGTCCGCAGCAGCAGGAGCTGGCTCTGGAACGCAGCGAAGATGCCACCGCCCGAGGCGGAGGAGGTGTTGTCGCGCACCGCGCTGTCGACGATCTCGGTGAGGGTGCCCGCCTGCAGGTCGACGCCGCCGCCCGTACCGCCTTCGCAGTCGCTGATCAGCACCCGCGACAGGAGCAGCCGGTCCTCGTCCGAGTTCAGCAGGCCCGAGCGCAGGCAGCCGCCGTTGATGATGCCGCTGTCGCCATTGCGGATCGTGAGGTCCTCGATGGCGATGTCGTCGGTGGAGCCGTCGGGCAGGTCGAAGACGCGATCGAGGTCCTGGCCGTCGATCACCGTGGCGCCGACGCCAGCGCCGCGAATGGTGACCGTCTCCCGCAGGTCGAGGTCGCCGGTAGCGGCGAAGTCCTCGCCGCTGCCGCCTATCGACAGATTGTAGTCCCCCGCCGGGATCGTGATCAGCTTCCAGCGGACGCTGGAGTTGCCCTCCTGAACCGCGGCGCGCAAGGTGCAGATGCCGTTGCCGGGCGCCGTCTCGCAGACGCCGTCGCCCGGGTTCACGTCGGTACCGTCGTCGGTGCTGTTGACGAGGATCGGCGCCTGCAGCTCGAAGGCGCCGATGTCGTCGACCGCGTTGCCGTCACCGTCGCCGTCTCGCGGCCGCTCGGTGCCACGCTGGTCGACATCGACGGCGCTCGCCGGATTGCCGGCGTCGACCGCGAAGCTGGTGTCTGCCAGTCCCCGGGTGGGCAGGAAGCCGCCGTTGTCCTGCAGGGGAGTAAGGCCGATGTTGGCGTCGCTCACGTTCACCTGGTCGCCGGTTGCCGCCAGGCTGCAGTCGTTGGCGTCTTCGAGGTTGTAGCCGAACGACTGGGTTGCGCCGCCGGTTCCGACGCAGTTGCCGTTGGCGTTGTCGGCGAGCAGCGTCTGGCCGATCTCGATCACGTCCGCCGCGCTGGTGTTCTCATTGACGATGCCGCCCCCGGAAGTGGCGGAATTGTTGGTGATCGTCACGTGCTCGAGGCTGAGCGTTCCCATCGCCTGATTGAGGATCGCGCCGCCGAAGGGGCCGCCGGTGTTGCCTTCGAAGGTGACGTTGATCAGGCTGGCGGCGCCGTTGTTGATCAGCCCGCCGCCGTTGTTGGCGGCGCCGCTCTGGTTGCCGTCGATCAACACCCGGTCCAGCGACAGGTCGCCGCCGTTGCTGATGCCGCCGCCGTTGGCAGCCGCGGTGTTGCCGGTGATCCGGCTGTAGAGCAGGACGTCGAGGTCCGCGCCGGCCTCGTTGAAGATGCCGCCGCCGTCGCCTCCCGAGCTGCCGGACACCTCGGTGCGGCGCAGGAACAGGCGCCCGGTGTTCCAGAGGCCGCCGCCGAAAGCGTCGCCCGGCACGCTGCTGTCGGCGACGAGCACGTTGTAGAGGCTCAGCGATCCGGTGCCTCCCTGTCCCGCCCGGTTGGCAATGCCGCCGCCGTCCGCAGTCGCCGAACCGTCGCGGACCGTCAGGTGCTTGATCGCCACGACGATCGTGTTGTCGCCCTGCCCGACGTCGAAGACGCGGTCGATCTCGTCGCCGTCGATGACGGTTACATCGCGGCCCGCCCCCAGGATCGTGACGTCGTCGCGGATGTCGAGGTCCCCCAGGGCGGCGTTCTGATCGCTGCCCGCCAGGGTCAGCCGGTAGGTCCCCGCCGGCAGCAGGATCGTGTCGGCGCCCGGGTCGCCGCCCGTGCACTCGTCCTGGGCCACGTTCATGTTGGCGGCCCGGATCGCCTCTCGCAGCGTGCAGTTGCCGTTGCTCGTGGCGTCGTCGACGATCGCCGTCACCTCGATGGTGGCGGCTGCGGACGGGGAGGCGCTGCATGGCGGCAGCGCGGCCGCGAGCAGCAGGATCCGGTGGAGACAGGGCATCCGGACCGCGGCACGCACTTTTTTCCTGGGCTCCATCTCGACCTCCTCGCGGCCCGGCGGCACTCCGCCCCTGCCCACGGACCCCGCAACCGGCCCCTCAATGGAGCCACCCGCGAACGATCTCCCTGGAGACCTCCACGTGAGTGCTGCGGGCAGCCGTCTCTGGTTCGAGGCGGCAAGACTATCACCAAGCCTCGGCATGAACGAGCGGGGACAGACACCGGGCCTATTCGACTTGAGTCTGATGCCTCGTGCCAAAAGTGTTTCGAACCCGCTCCGACCTCTTGAAGTACTTCGTCCAGGTGATCGCCCATGCCAGCGTGACGGACACGATTGCCGAGAGAATCATGACTATGCCCGGCAGCTCCTCGCTGCTGATCGGCGGCTGGCCCTCGGCTCGCATCGGAAACACGAAGACCGAGATGGCGCGCGCGGTGATCAAGGCCACGATGATCCAGAGCACGGCGATGTTCCACCGCGGCGCTTTGGGAGACCTCGAGAGAACGAGGAATAGTGGAACCGCAAGCACGAGGAAGATCGCGACCATGAGACCAACGGGATAGTCGAAGAACCACCCCGAAAGGCCCATTGAATAGATCACCAAGAGGGGGATCGAACAGATGAGGTAGACCACTAGCCAACCTCCTATACCTTCCAGTTTCTTGCCTTCCATCACAACGCCCTTTCGTTATTGGTAAAGAGACTCGTGGGGGAGCGCCCCTAATGCGCGATCAGCATGACCACCCGATGCGGCCCGATGGTGGAGGGGTGATGCATGAGGACGTCCAGCTTGCCGTCCTTGTCGAGGTCCACCAGCCAGGTGTATTCCCCGTCCCAGGCGGAATCCTCGTCCCAGATGTATTCCTCGTCTTTGGGGATGGCAACCGTGACCTTTTGTTGCCGCTGGGCGAACAGGTCCGGCCCCGGCACGCCGATGAAGACGCCCAGGGTAGCGAGATCTTGCACCTTGGAGCGAAAGTAAAAGACCTCCCGGAGTCTCTTGTGCCACTCGACAATCAGGTCCGGGCGGCCGTCGCCGATCACATCCCCGAGCAGCAAGATCGAGTTGAAGGCTCGCAGGTGACGATCTTGGGTTTTGCGGGCTTCGTGCTTACCCCCGCGAAGCGCCAGGTCCAGGGGGATCCACCCCGGCTCCCTGTGGGCGGCCGGAAAGTGCAGCTTGATCTTGCGGGTGGCGTCGGGCTTGTCGGGGTAGAGACCGCCTGCCATGCGGTAGAACTCGATGTCCAGAAAGATGGAACCGCCCATGAACCCCCGGAAGTTCCTGAAGGGGTTGCTCGCGAGGAATTCGCGCTCGATGGTCGTGATCATCAGGTCGACCTGGCCGTCGCGATCGAGGTCGTGCCGGTCCATCCCGAGCTGGATTCGGCCGTCCGAGCGGATCGCGAGGTCGGCGCTCGCCGCGAACCGGGTGCCGCCCTCGGGTGTAGCCGAGCCGAAATGCACTTCGTAGGCGGAGCGCTTGCTGGAGATCGTCCTGCCCTCCAGCGAGAACACGACCAGGTCGCCGACGCCGTCGCCGTTCAGGTCGGTGAGCGAGTGCAGCACCTTCCCCGCCATGTCTCCGGTGGCGAGCGAGAATAGCTGGTCCGAGTCGAATGCCGGTTCGGCCGTGAAGGCCTCGGCCACCGGGGCAAACAGCCCACGCTCGTCCTGGTGATGCACCTCGAAGTGGTCCTCGTTCCAGAACACCAGGTCGTTGCGACCGTCTCCGTTGTAGTCGATCTCGTGGATGCGGCTCTGACTCCAGGGGTCGTAGCGATATCCGTCGGCTCCGTAGATCCCCGCCATGTCGGTGGAGGGTCCGATCTTCACGGGATCGGCGAACGCACCGTCGCTCATTTGGATGAGGACCCAGAAGCCATCTGTGTCCGGCACGACAAGGTCATTGCGGTCGTCGTCGTTCACGTCCCGACTGAGATCTACGTGGGGGACTTCGCCTCTGCGAGGCGGGTTGAAGTTGGAAGTTACCGACACCAGCGCCCGTTCCGTCGCCGAGTCGGGATCGAACCAGTTCAAGCGGCCAGGCTCGTACGTGACCAACCGGTCGCGTCCGCCGATGTTGACAACGTCGACGAACAACACTCCGGGAGCTAGCGTTGCGTCGAGCATCGGCGCCCAGCTGTCGGCGCCGAACGCATAGATGCGCAGGCGGCGCTCGTCGTTCTCGTCGACGTGCACCACGGCCAGCTCCGCGACGGGGCCCTCGAGAAGGAAGCCCGTCAAGACGGTCTGGCGTTGCGCGGCGCCGGTGACGACCTCGTACTGCTCGAAATTGACCTGCCCGGCGGCAGATGTCATGGATCCCGATAGGAGTACTCCGAAAGCCAATATCAAGAACAGGCTTCGTTGAGAATGCGTCCCGCGAACGGTTGCTGACCTGGGTCTTACTGCAGGAGTCATATCACCGCTCTCCAAGGGCTTGGCGTCAGCCGAGCCGAGCGTAGAACACCGTTCGCTCCAGGACGACGCCGTCGCTTTGGCATTCCCTAGTCGCGTCGGTCTGACTCGACACCTTTCTCTTCCAGCGCCGGCCCCGGTTCCACGACCACGCGGCGGAGCACCATGGCTTCCACCGGAAAACAGACCCGCCCGGCGCCGTGGGTCCAGAATCGCTCGCCGGTGGAGGAGGGCTCGCTCGCGTAGCGCTTCTCCGGCTGCTCGTCTTCGCGGTCGAAAGTCGCGCAGAGCTCGTAGCTCTTGTCGCCGGTGATGCGGTACTCGTAGGGCTCCTCGGTCTCCGGATCGCGAATCGACCTGAGGCGTACTCCCCGCTCCCGGCTGAGCTGCTCGAGGTCCATCGGCAGCTCTTGCCTCTGGGACCAGTAGAAGTCGACCGCTCTCGAGATCATCTGCAGATCCACCTCCCGACGGTCGTCAAGTCGCTCCAGCCGGGCTCTGCCCGGCGAGGGGGCCAGGAGCAGCCCACCGACGATCCCCGCCCCGACGGTCGCAACCATCAGGCCGGCAAACACCCGCACGCCGGTGTGCTTGGCGACCCAGCGCTCCGGCTCCACATCGGCCTGGCGCAGGTCCCAGAGGTAGTAGCCGAAGATCGAGCCGGCGATGCCACCCACCGTCAGAACCTTGAGCAGGAACCGGGTGGTCAGCTCGCCGCCCAGCAGGCTGAAAACCACGGTGATGAGGTCTCCGACAAGAACTGCGGCGGCGAGGAAGAGCGTGAGGTACGTAAGCCACTTGCGGATCTTCGAGGTGCGCTTCTCCGGGTCCCGTCGGATAGCCCGATACGTCGTCCGCGACAGCAGGAGAAAGACCGGGAAGGCGATGATCAGCGAGGAAACCGACCAGCGAACCGCACCCAGCTCATCGAAGACCACATCTCCGGTCGCCGGATCGGGGAAGGCCCGGTTGATGAACTGGTAGAGGAGCGAGCCGAAACTGATCGCGCTGGTATAGAGGGTCGAGAACAGCGCCAGGTAGAGGAACGCGTCGCGGGCCGACAGGTACGGCTTGGGTCGTGGCACCGGAATCGGGAACTCGATGTCGGCAAAGGCATCGAGGGCGTGGTTGACCTCGTCCTCCGGCCAGTGGGCCTCGAGGAGCTTGGAGCGGATCTCGGGCTTCAGGACTCCCTTGGCGAGGGCCTCTCGGACGAATCGAACCAGTTCGTCGTTCATGGTTTGCCTCCGGGTTCGGGAGTCTCAGCCGATCTCTGCCGTCTCGAGAGCGCCGCTAGCGGGCGATGAGCAGCGTCACCCGCTGCGGTCCGCTGCCGGAACGGTGATGGACGAGCAGGTCCTTCCTGCCGTCCCGGTTGAGGTCCACCAGCCTCGAGTTGCGCTCGTCGTCGGGCAGGGCGACCGCGACCTCGAGAGGCTGCTGCGCCAGCAGGTCCGGCCCGGGTACGCCGAGAAAGACGTGCAGCTCCCGGCGGCTGCCGCCCACCAGCAGGTCTAGGCGTCCGTCGCCGTTGACGTCGCCGATCAGCGCCGCTGGAAAGAACACGCCGCTGCGTCCGAAGGTGTGGAAGGCCGGCCGAATCTTGCGCCGGGCGCTGGGTCGGTCGGGGTAGACGCCGTCTTCGCCACGGTAGAGCTGGAGGTTGATCGGGATGGACCGGGCAGAGAGCGTCCGTACCATGCCGCCGAAGCCGACCTTGACGTCCCGGAACAGGATGTCGACCTGGCCATCGCCGTCGAAGTCCTCGAACCACTGCGACGAGTAGCCCCAGGGCTGCATTCCCCCGGCCTTTCCGCGCGGCTGGATCGTCGCGCCGGCTTCACGCGCGAACACCGTCCCGTCGGCTGTCGCGGTGCCGAAGTGCACCTCGTAGCGGCTGCGCTGACGGGTGATGCCCCGGCCCGAGAGGGTCAGGGTCACCAGGTCGGCGACCCCGTCGCCGTCGAGATCGCGGAACGAGTGCAGCACCGTACGCCGGGTCTTCTCGCCAAGGCCGAAGATCGCCGACAGGGCGCCTTGGTCGGCGAACTCGAACATGCGGGAGTAGGCGCCGTCGGTGTCGAACGGCACCTCGACCGTGAAGCTCCCGGGTACCGGGTCGAACCGCCCGTGCTCGTCCTGCCGATAGACGTCGAAGTGGTCCCGGTTCCAGAAGACCAGGTCACTCCTGCCGTCGTGGTCGTAGTCCATCGAGTGGACGCGGCTCAGGTACCAGGGGACGGTCACCGCGGTGATCCCCACGTCGCCGTAGGTGCGGGTGCCGTCCGTGGGGCCGGCGTCGAGGTCGAGGCCGCCGACGGGGTGCTGGGCAAACGGCTCGGGGGGACCGAGCTTGACGGCCTCCGTGAACGAGCCGTCGACCGACTGGGTAGAGATCCAGAAGCCGTCGACGTCCGGCAGGACCAGGTCGTCGCGGCCGTCGCGGTTGAGGTCCCGGGTGATGTCGACGTGGGGGATTCCGTCCCCTTCGGTCGCCTTGTAGCTGGTGGCGATCTCCATCAGCGGCCGTTCGGCCGCCGCTGCGGGATCGAACCAGTTCAGACGGCCGCGCTCGTAGGTGAGCAGCCGGTCGCCTCCGCCGATCTCGGCCACGTCGACGAACTGGACGCCGGGACGCAGCGCCGTGTAGAACTGCGGCACCCAGGTGCCGTCGCCGAACTCGTAGATGCGGAGACGGCGGTCGCCGGCCGCGTCGACGTGCACGACGGCCAGCTCCGCCATGGCGCCGTCGAGAAGAAACCCCGTCAAGACGGTCTGGCGCCCGGCGGCGCCGGTGACGAGCTCGTACTGCTCGAAAGCGACCTGCGCGGCGGCAGGCGCGCCCGCGAGCGCGGCCCATACGACCGCCAGCCCGAGGCCGCGGGCGATCCGTGTCGAGCTACCCGCGGGCGTCTTCGGGACGGTGTTTTTCATCGGAGCCTCCCAGCTACTGTACCGGTCGTGGTGTTGACGGCCTCGCCTGGTCGAGAGCAACCGGTATGCCAGCTCCAAGGCCCCGCGAAACCGGGCTTCTCCCGCGGGTGCGAGAGCTGTTGTGGACGTGTTGAGTACAGTTTGCTGTACACAAGATGTACAATAAAGCATGCCTCCGCCCGGCGCCCGCGAGCTCTTCGAAGCCACAGGCGAGCTGACCTACTGCAACCCCTTCCTGCCCGAGCGGGTGGAGCTCGAGCGGCGCGCCCTGGGTGGGGAGTTCGAGCCCCATGCCGGCGACGTCTGGCACCCGGACGAGCTGCGGGCGCCGAACCCCAACGTGGTCCGCATCCAGGAGCGGCTGGAGGAGGCCCAGCCGGCCTGGCGGAGGCGGCTCGTAGCCGAGGGGGCGCCGGCGCGCGAGGAGCTGCAGCTCTACCGCGACGTCGTCTACTACATGCTCTACAACCGCTGGCTGGAGGAGCTGCTCGAGCTGGTGCGGCTCGCGGAGAGCCCCCGCAGGGTCGGAGTGTGGCCGGAGTTCGAGGCCGCGCACGCGGATCTGCTACCGCCGGAACTGCGGCTGGCGGACCAGGCGCCGGCCGATCTCGTCTTCGCCTGGTTCTTCCAGCTGCGCCGTGCCTTCCACCATGTCTTCCACAGCCTCCACGGCTCGTCGCTGCCGGTGGCGAGGCTCCGTGCCCAGATCTGGCAGTCGATCTTCAGCCACGACATGCGGCGCTTTCGCCGCGGCCTCTACTCTCGCATCGGCGACTTCACGACGCTCATCACCGGACCCTCGGGGACCGGCAAGGAGCTGGTGGCGCGCGCCATCGGCATGTCGCGCTTCATCCCGTTCGATCTCCGCCGCCAGGCGTTCGTCGAGGACTTCCGCTCCTCCTTCGTCGCCCTCAACCTGTCGGCGCTGTCGCCGACGCTGGTGGAGTCGGAGCTCTTCGGCCATCGCAAGGGCTCGTTCACCGG
>CAYGCW010000039.1:0-9014 GCA_964348465.1 uncultured Acidimicrobiia bacterium
CGCCACGCACCACGGGGGTGGTGGGCATGGAGTGGTCCGGCCACAGCCAGGCTGGGTTCAATCACATGCGTCGACCCGCACCGTGGGGTGAGGTCAGCCGATCTCGCGAACTCGCAGCCTGGCCGTGCCCGACCCTCACGCCGCCTTCTGCAGGCATCGGATCTCTCCGTCGCGGAGCCCCTAGATGTACCCGGCCAGGACGTTGGTGACAGTCCTTGGATGGGTGAAGACCTCCGAGTGGAGTGGTGATTGCAGTCACACCCACAAGGAGGTCTTCGTGGCTCACCGTAATGCCCGGCTGACGGTTCACGGACGTCGGCTCATCGTGCAGCGGGTCCGGGAGGAGGGATGGGCGGTTGCTCACGTTGCCAAGGCGATGGGGGTGTCCCGCCAGTGCGCTCATCGGTGGCTGGCCCGTTGGGACGCCGAAGGCGACGCCGGCCTGGAGGATCGGTCGTCGCGTCCGCATCGGATGCCGAACCGCACGCCCGACGAAGTGGAGGAGCTGGTGGTGGAGGCCCGCGACACCCATCGGCGGGGCCCGGATTGGCTGGGACCGGAGGTGGGGATACCGCCACGGACGGTGAACCGGATCCTGCGCCGTAACGGGGTACCGCGGCTGTGGGAGTGCGACCCGTTGACCGGGGAAGTGATCCGGGCGTCGAAGACCACCGCGGTGCGCTACGAACGGGACCGCCCCGGCGAGCTGGTCCACGTGGACGTCAAGAAGCTGGGGCGCATCCCCGACGGCGGCGGCTGGCGGGCTTGGGGGCGCCAGATCGGCAGGTCGTGGGCGCGCAGGAATGCCCGCATCGGCTACGACTACGTGCACTCCGCCGTCGACGACCACTCCCGGCTGGCCTATTCAGAGATCCTGGCTGACGAACGGGGCGACACCGCTGCGGGGTTCTTACGCCGAGCCGGCGCCGCTTTCGCAGCTCTCGGTATCCCCTGCGTCGAGGCGGTGATGACCGACAATCACTGGAGCTACACCAAGAGCAACGCCGTTGCCGAGGCCCTCGCCGACCTCGGCGCTGCCCATATCACCATCCGTCCCCACTGTCCCTGGCAGAACGGCAAGGTGGAGCGCTTCAACCGCACCCTCCAGACCGAGTGGGCTTACCGACAGGTGTTCACCAGCAACGACGAACGCGCCGAAGCTCTGCCAACATGGCTCGAGAACTACAACCATCGACGGCGCCACAGCTCCCTCGGAGGGCGCCCACCGATCAGCCGAGTGTCACCAACCTGATGGCCGAGTACACCTAGGCCTGCACCTCGACCCACCGCGGGCAGTCGACCAGGTGGTCGTTGACGACCCCGACCGACTGGAGCAGGGCGTAGACGATCGTGGGGCCGACGAAGCCGAATCCCCGTTTCTTGAGATCCTTCGAGATGGTGCGGGAGAGGTCCGTCTCGGCGGGGATCTCGCTCGACGCCCTGAACCGATTGACGACCGGGGCGCCGTCCACGAAGCCCCAGAGGTACGCATCGAAGCTGCCCTCGGCGTCCTGAACGGCCATGAAGGCCCTGGCGTTGGCGACCGCCCACTCGACCTTGCGCCGGTTGCGAACGATGCCGGAGTCGGAGAGCAAGCGCTCCACGTCGCCGTCGGAGAAGCGAGCGACCCGTGCCGGATCGAAGCCCGCGAACGCCCGGCGGTAGCCGTTCCGCTTGTTGAGGATGGTCTGCCAGCTCAGGCCGGCCTGGGCTCCCTCCAGCAGCACGAACTCGAAGTGGGTGCGGTCGTCGTGGACGGGCACACCCCACTCCTCGTCGTGGTAGGCGACCATCAGCGGATCTTCCCCTGCCCAGGGGCACCTCGTCACCGGTGCGCCCGATCCTCCCTGACCCACTCCGCGCCCCCTTCCCAGTGCTCCTTCTTCCAGATGGGGGCGGTCGCCTTGAGCTGGTCGATGACGTAACGGCCGCCTTCGAAAGCCTCGTCGCGGTGCCCGGCGCTGACGGCGACCGCCACCGACACCTCTCCGACGCCGAGCGTGCCCACGCGGTGCACGGCCACCACCTTCCGCAGCGGCCACTTGGCGCATGCCTCGTCGATGACGGCGGCGATGCGCTGCTCTACGTACTCGCCGTAGGTCTCGTACTCGAGGTGGGTGACGCCGGGCCGGCCGGGTGAGTGGTCTCGCACCGTGCCGAGGAACAACACGACCGCTCCTGCCGCCGGATCCGACACCTCGGCCACGAGCGCGGCCGCGTCGATCGGGACGGGCACCACGGCAGCCCTGACGGTTACGGGGTTGCCCTCCGTAGAATGCATCGCATGGACCACAGTAGCGAGCGGCCCCCGGACGACGCCGCCCCGACCGGCGGCCCCGCCGAGGACGCCGCGGCACCCGAGCCGGCGCCGCCACCGCCGCCGCCGGATGCCTTCGCGCCGCCGCCGACCGCAGGTGTCGAGTTGAACGTCACGTGGACGACACCGCCCGCCGCGGGGCCACCGCCGCCGTCACCACCTGTGCCGCCGGGTGAGCCGCCCCCGCCCACCGCCCCTCCGCCCGCCGCCGAGCCTCGCCGCGAAAGCCGGCCACGACCCGCTCCCGCACCGCCCTCGCCTCCCACCGGCCCGGCCCGCGGGACCCCGCCTCCGGGATCGGCCGCAGCGCCGCCACCGAACCGGCCGGCCCCTCCGCAACCGCCGGCCGCTCCCGGTTCGGTCCCCGGATCGCCTCCGGGCGACCGGCCGCGGCTCCGCCCGGTCACACAGCCGCCCCCCGCTCCCACCCAGCACCCCCGCCGAGTGCCACCTCCCGAGCCGCAGCCACCCCCACCCACGCCCACCGGTCCGCTCGCGGCGACCCCGAGAGGACCTGCACCTCCCCCGCCACGTCGGCCGGCGACCTACTCAGAGCGGTATCAGCTTCCCAGGCTTCCACCCCCGGAGCCCCACCCACTCCCGTCGTTGCCGCCGCCGACGCCGGGTCGCGATCTGCCCCGTCCGGTGCGCCGCCGCCGGTGGCCGGCGGTCCTGCTGGCCCTCGTGTCCGGATTGCTCGGCGCCGGCCTCGCTGTGGCCGGTTTCCTGGTCCTCGACGACGACCCGGCGCCCCAGGCACAGGCGCCGCCGGCGACCGCCCCGCCGCCGGTGACGGTCGTCGAGCGCGTCACCGAGATCGTGACGCCGGCCGACGGTGGAGGTGCCGTGCTCGCCAGGGTCGTCGGCCAGCTCGTGATCCCTTCGATCGTCACCGTTCAGGTCGACACCGTCGACGACGACGGCTTCGCTCCCGACGGGAGTGGTTCGGGCGTGGTGCTGACCGCCGAGGGGTACATCGTCACCAACGAGCACGTGGTCGTCGACAGCAGCGAGGTGCGGGTGGTCTTCGCCGACGGCCGGATGTACGAAGCCGAGGTGCTGGGGATGGACGCCCGCACCGACCTGGCGGTACTTCGGATCGACGCCGACGTGCTCGTGCCGATCAGCGTGGGGTCGACGACCGGCCTGGAGATCGGTGACACTGCCATCGCAGTCGGCAGCCCCCTCGGCCTGGAGGGAGGCCCGTCGCTGACCGTCGGCGTGATCTCCGCCTTCGGCCGCCAGGTCCAGACGGGGCCCGACGCCGCCAGCGACGTGCTGCGCGGCATGATCCAGACCGATGCGCCGATCACCCGCGGCTCGAGCGGCGGAGCGCTCGTCGACGGCGAGGGCAACCTCATCGGCATCACCAGCGCCATCGGTGTCAGCAACGTCGGCGCGGAGGGAATCGGGTTCGCGATTCCCGTGGAGATCGTGGAACGGATCACGGAGGAGATCATCGACTCGGGCCTGGTGCGCCACGCCTTCCTCGGCATCACCGGCAGCACCGACTTCGAGGAGGAGCCCGACGGCGCGCTGGTGCCGTCCGGAGTCCGGGTGCAGTCGGTCGAGTCGGGCTCGGCCGCCGAGGCGTCCGGCGTGGAGGTGGGCGACCTGATCACGGCCATCGATGGCAAAGATCTGACCAGCATCGACGCCCTCATCTCGATGCTGTACGAGTACCGGGTCGGCAACGTCGTAGGCCTGTCGGTGATCCGGAACGGCGAGACGATCGAGCTTGGCCTCGAGCTCGGCGAACGGCCCGAGGGGCTGTGAGCGACAACATCTTCGACCGGCTGATCGACCTCCTTCAGTCCGAAGGACCCGTCAATTGGAAGCTGGCGCGCGAGATGGCCACCAGCATCGCAGGGCCGGCGAGCCCGGTGGACCCGGGTCTGGCGGCCGAGTACCGGGAGCTGGCGCGGGCTGCCCAGCTCCAGGTGGCCGCCCTCCCGGGACTGGGAGCCGGGAGCGATGTGCCGGCCGTCGAGGTCGTGGACCGCCGTGCCTGGGCGGAAGCCAACCTCCAGGGTTTCCGCTATCTGATCGAGCCGATCGCGGCCGGCATCAGCGACGTCCCGGACGCCGGGCCGCTCGACGCCATCCTCAAGCCGCTGGCGCCCGCTCTCCTGGGCATGCAGATGGGAACGATGGTGGGGTTCCTCAGCCAGCGGGTTCTCGGACAATTCGACGTCGGCCTGCCCCCGGCGAGCGGGCCGGCCCTGTACTTCGTCGCCCCCAACATCGAGGCGTTCGCCACCGATCATCGCGTCGACGCGGCCCAGGCCCGGCTCTGGGTGGCGCTGCACGAAGTCGCCCACCACGCCGAGTTCCAGGTGCCGTGGGTGCGCCCTCACTTCCTGTCCCTCGTGGAGAGCTACGTGGCCGGGCTCGACTTCGATCCGGGCCGCATCGCCGCCCGCCTCGAGACCCTCACGGACCCGGAGGAGCTGGAATCGATGTTCCGCGACCCGGCCGGCATCGCCGGGCTGGTGACCGGCCCCGAGCAGCAGGCGGGCCTGCACGCGATCCAGGCGTTCATGGCTGCGGTCGAAGGGTATGCCGAGTATGTGATGGACCTCGCCGCGCCGCAGCTGATTCCCGATGCCCCGCGGCTCCGCGAGGCGCTGGACCGCAGACGCGCCGAGCCCAGCAAGGGGGAAGAGGTCCTGCGCCAGCTCCTCGGCTTGGAGCTGAAGCGCCAGCAGTACCGGCTCGGCGCCTCGTTCTGCGCCGAGGTCGCCCGCCGGTGGGGCGACGACGAGCTGATGGTGATGTGGGAGCGCCCCGAGCACCTCCCCACTCTCTCCGAGCTCGAGGACCCCGTTGGCTGGGCCGCCCGCGTCCTCGTCGAGGGCATCGGGTAGTCCGCCGACCGGCACGGCTCACCCCACGAGTCGGTACCCGACCCCGCGGACGGTCTCGATGCGGGGAGCCCCGGTAGCGGGCTCCAGGCGGCGGCGCAGGCGGCGGATATGCTGGTCGAGGGTCTTGGAGTCCCCCGCCCAGGCGAAGCCCCACACCTCCGAAAGGATGTCCTCTCTGGCCACGACGCGCCCCTGGCGCTCCATCAGGAGGCGCAGCAGGGCAAACTCCTTGCGGGGCGGCACCTGCACGTCATCTCCCAGCCGCAGCTCGTGGCGACCGAGGTCCAGCACTGCACTGCCGACGACGAGGACCTCGGCGTCCGCGGCGCCCGGCTGCGCCCGCCGCACCGCCGCCCGCACCCTGGCCACCAGCTCCCGAACGGAGTAGGGCTTCGACATGTAATCGTCGGCGCCCAGCTCGAGCGCAGCCACGACATCGGCCTCCCGATCCTTGGCGCTGAGCACGATCACCGGGACCGACGACTCGGCCCTGAGGCGCCGCAGGACGTCGAGACCCGCCAAGCCCGGGAGCATCAGGTCGAGCAGCACCACGTCGGGCACCTGCTCCCGGAACGCCCGCAGGCCGGCTCTGCCGTCGGGGGCCGCCGCCACCTCGAACCCCTCCCGTGACAGCGCCACCTCCAGCGCCTCGACGTAGGCGGGCTCGTCCTCGACGATGAGCACCCGCAAGCGAGCTAGGTCGTCCATCGCGGCAGCCGCAATACGAACGTGCTCCCCTTGCCCTCCTCCGACGTAACGGCGATCTCGCCCCCGTGGTTGAGGGCCACGTGGCGCACGATCGACAGACCCAGCCCGGTGCCGCCGGTGTCGCGGCTGCGGGCACGTTCCACTCGGTAGAAGCGCTCGAAGATGCGGTCGAGGTGGCTCTCCGGGATGCCGATCCCCGCGTCCTCGACGGCGAGGGCGACCCACTCGCCGTCGTCTTCTGCGCGCACCCGGACAGCACCCGGGTCGTCTTCTTCCTTCACCGCGGTGAACCTCACCGCGTTGGCGATGAGATTCGACAGGGCGCTCACGAGCTGCCGGCGGTCGCCCACGACCGCGACGCCGTCGGGCGCCGGCTCCACGACGATCGGCACTCCGGACTCCTCGGCCGCCAATCGCACCTGACCGGCCGCCTCGCTGAGAATCAGTGAGACGGGGACCGGCTCGGGCGGCGCACCGTAGGACTCGACTTGGGAGAGATCGAGCAGGTCCTCGATGAGCGTCGCCATCCGCTGCGCCTCACCCGAGAGCCGTCCGGCGAGACGTGTCCGCACCTCAGGGTCGTCGGTCTCGCCTATGGTCTCGGCCAGGATCGCCAGCGCCCCGAGCGGGGTCTTCAGCTCGTGGCCGACATTGGCGACGAAGTCGCGCCGGACGGCGTCGACGCGCCGCTGCTCGGTGAGATCCTCGACGAACAGCACCGCTCCCAGGCTCTCCACGCCGCGCTCGACCGGCACCGCCCGCAGGCGGAGCACCCGCCGCACCGGGGTGTAGATCTCGAGATCCTGGTTGGCGGGCTCGCGCGTGGCGCTCACCTGGTCGAGGACCTCCCGCAGCCGTACCTCGGCGACCGCTTCACCGTGGCGAGCTCCCAGGTAGCGCTGCCCCACGGCGTTGACGAAGGTCACCACGCCGGCATCGTCGACCGTCATGATCCCGATCTCGGCCGACTCGATCGCAGACAGAAGCTGCGCCCGATCGCGCTCCGCCTGCGTGATGTAGCTGTCGACGCGATCCAGCCCCGCCAGCAGGGCGTCGGGACGCGAGGTGCGGCGGGGCCGGTCGACGCCGATGCGCCTGGTGGCGCCGTCGATGACCCGGCTCAGCCGGCGGACGCGGAAGTAGAGCAGCGCTGCGAGCACAAGCAGCGCCGCGGCGGCTCCGGCCGAGGCGAGAACGAGCGTGTCCACGCTGCGAGAGCTTAGGCCCGCCGGCGCGCGCGAAGAGTTCACCTTCACGTCACGCCAACGCTCCGCTTCGGTCACCGTCGCGCCAATACGCTCGTTGAACGCGGGGCGCGATCCGAAGGCCGCCGGATCCCGCTCCAACGGCCAACGCGACAGAAGGGCCGGTATGAAGACCCGAGGCGCAGTTCTTGCTCTAACACTCGCCTTGACCGGGGCAGCGTGCGGGGGCGGCGGATCCTCGAACGGCGACGACGGAGGAGCGGCGGGCGCGGTCAACATCTCCGGCTCGTCGACGGTGGAGCCCATATCGGCCCGCGTCGCCGAAGCGTTTTCGAGCAACAACCCCGGAATCGCGATCTCCGTGGAAGGCCCCGGAACCGGGGACGGGTTTGCGCTGTTCTGCACCGGCCAGACGGACATCTCCGATGCCTCACGTCCGATCAAGGCCTCAGAGGCGGACCAGTGCGCCGCCAACGGCATCGAGTGGATCGAGCTGATCATCGCCACCGACGGGCTGTCGGTCCTGACGTCCAACGACAACGAGCTCATCGACTGCGTCGGCACCGCCGACCTGTATGCGTTGCTGGGTCCCGAGTCGATCGGCTTCACCCGGTGGTCGGACGCCAACGAACTCGCCGCGGAGCTCGGCGCCCCCAACGCCCCCTACCCGGACGAGGACCTCGTCGTCACCGCACCGGGGGAGGAGTCCGGCACATTCGACACCTTCGTCGAGTTCCTCGTCGAGGGCTTGGCGGGCGGACCCGATTTCGCCGAAGAGCGGGGCGCCGACACGATCCGGCCCGACTACACCGCATCGGCCAACGACAACACGATCATCGAGGGTATCGCCGGCGCCCCGGGGTCCCTCGGCTGGGTCGGGTTCGCGTTCTACCTCGCCAACGAGGACGAGGTGAAGGCTCTCTCAGTGGACGCGAGGAACGACGGCAACTGCGTGCTGCCGACACCCGCGACGATCGCGGACGGATCGTATGCCTTCGCCAGGCCGCTGCTCATCTACGTCAACGCCGGAGCCTCGGCAGCCAAGCCCGAGGTGGCGGCGTACGTGGACTACTACCTGTCCGACGAGGGGCTGGCGGCAGTGGACGAGACCGGGTACGTGCGCCTGGCCGACTACGGGCCCACCCGGGCAGCGTGGGAGAACCGTGCCGGCGGGTGAGCGCCCCGCATGCGTCGGGCACCCCCGGGACGCCTGTCGGTCGGAGCGACCATGAACACCACCCACACCCGGCCCGACCTCTCCGCAAGCCCCGCGCGCAGGCGGAGGGAAGCGACCATCCGGCGCGTGTTCCTGGTCGCCGCGTCGTTCTCGATCCTGGTGTCGGCGGCGATCATCCTTGCCCTCGCCGGCGAGGCATGGAACTTCATCAGCCGGGTCGAAATCGGGTCGCTCTGGGAGATCGGCTGGTTCCCGCGGCGCGGCCTCTACGACATCGCCACGATCGTCGTTGCCACGCTGCTCATCGCCGGCGTGGCGATGGCCGTTGCCGTCCCCCTCGGCCTGGGCGCTGCGGTCTACCTGTCCGAGTTCGCCAATCCCCGGCTGCGGCGGCTCCTCAAGTCAGCCCTGGAGATCCTGGCTGGGATCCCGAGCGTGGTGCTCGGGTTCTTCGCTCTGGTGTGGATCAGCCCGCAGATCGTGCAGCGGTTCAGCTCCGCCGGCGTCTTCAGCATGGCGGCGGCCGGTATCGGCGTCGGGATCCTCACCACCCCGCTCGTCGCCTCCGTGTCCGAGGACGCCATGCGGGCGGTCCCGATGTCGCTGCGGGAGGCGTCCTATGGGCTCGGCGCCGACAAGGCGACCACCGTGCGGAGGATCGTGTTCCCGGCGGCAATCTCCGGGATCGTGGCGTCGCTTATCCTGGTCGCGTCGCGCGCCATCGGCGAGACCATGGTTGT
>CAYGCW010000039.1:9086-13511 GCA_964348465.1 uncultured Acidimicrobiia bacterium
GCTGCGTAATTTCGACGTGCTCGAACCGGGGCAGACCATGACGGCCGCCATGGCCTCCCTGGCCATCGGCACCGATCAAGTGGCCGGTGAGGGACTGGCGTTTCAGAGCCTCTTCTTCGTGGGACTGCTGCTGTTCCTGATGACGCTCACCCTCAACGCCATCAGCGACCGCTTCGTCCGCCGCGTCAGGGAGCAGTATTGAACGTCGCCCGCGCTTCCGGCGTGACTACCACCGACCTCGTGCGCCAGAGCCTGCGCGGCAAGAGGTTCGCGCCCGGCGGGATGCTCTTCGAGGGGCTGCTGCTGCTGATGCTGCTCACCGCGCTGCTGATCCTGGTGACGTTGATCGCCGACATCATCGCAGGAGCCCTCCCTGTGTTCAGGGACCGCGGCGTGGTCGACTTCGTGACCAGCCCGCTCTCCCTGAACGGCGCCACGGCGGGCGTGGCGACGGCGATCGTCGGGTCCGTGGCGCTGACCGCCATCGTTGCGCTCGTGTCGTTCCCGATCGGGATCGGTGCAGCCGTCTACCTCGAGGAGTACGCCCCTGACACGAGGGCCACCCGCTTCATCGGCACCAACATCCGCAACCTGGCCGGCGTGCCGTCCATCGTCTACGGCCTGCTCGGCCTGGCGGTCATCGTCCGCTTCACGGACCTCATCGGCCTCGGTGGCCCGGGCACAACCAACGGGCGCAACGTCATCGCCGCCGGCCTGACGATGTCCATCCTGGTGCTGCCGATCGTGATCATCACGGCCTCGGAAGCCTTGCGCGCCGTCCCCTCCGAACTCCGCGAGGCCGGGTTCGGGGTCGGAGCAACGCAATGGGAAGTCATCCGACACCACGTTCTGCCCAGCGCCGCCCCCGGCATCCTCACCGGCACGATCCTCACCCTGGCGCGCGCGTTCGGCGAGACTGCGCCGCTGCTGCTGATCGGCGTCGCGACCGGGTTCTTCACCGCCGGGGCCGGTGCCTCGCTGTTCGACCAGCTCACCGGCAAGTACACGGCGCTGCCGGTAGTGGTGTTCTCGTGGTCGCGCCAGCCCACCGAGGGCTTCCAGGACCACCTCGCCCCGGCCGCCATCGTGGTCCTGCTTGCAGTGCTGTTCTTGGCCAATGCGGCCGCGATCATGCTGCGCAACCGGTACGAGCGGAAGTGGTGACATGGATCAGTCGGTGAACACGGGCGGCGACGCCGCAACGAGCGTCACGGGAGCGACCCGGCGCATGGACCGAGCCGCCGGCCCGGGCGTCGCCGGCGCCGACTTCGTCCTCGACGTGAACGACCTCACGGTCTTCTACGGCGACTTCCAGGCGGTGCGGGACGTGCGGCTCCCGATACACCGCAACGAGATCACCGCGTTCATCGGGCCGTCCGGGTGCGGCAAGAGCACGGTGCTGCGTTGCTTCAACCGCATGAACGACCTGATCCCGATCGCCAGGGTGCAAGGCAGCGTCCGGTACCACGGCGTCGACCTCTACGACCCGGAGGTCGACCCGGTCGAGGTGCGGCGCCGCATCGGGATGGTGTTCCAGAAGCCGAACCCGTTCCCGAAGTCCATCTACGACAACATCGCCTTCGGCCCGAAGATCGCCGGCTACGCCGGGAACATGGACGACCTGGTCGAGCAGTCTCTCCGCAGGGCAGCCCTGTGGGACGAGGTCAAGGACAAGCTGAAGCAGTCCGCATTCGCCTTGTCGGGTGGGCAGCAGCAGCGCCTCTGCATCGCCAGGGCGATCGCCACCAGCCCCGATGTCGTGCTGATGGACGAACCGGCTTCCGCGCTCGACCCGATCGCCACGCTGCGGATCGAGGAGCTGATGTTCGAGCTGAAGGAGGACTACACAATCATCATCGTGACCCACAACATGCAGCAGGCGGCCCGGGTCAGCGACCGCACCGCCTTCTTCACCGTCGACGTCCAGGAGTCCGGCCAGCGCACCGGCGTTCTCGTAGAGTTCGACGAGACCGGCAAGATCTTCACCAATCCGGGCGAGCAGAGGACGGAGGACTACATCACCGGACGGTTCGGCTGATGCCGGGAATCGAGGGACCTTGACCAACATCCCCCACCACGAAGAGATACGCCATCACTTCGACGAGGACCTGGACTCCATCCGCCAGGACACGGTGCGGCTCGGGGCGCTCGTCCTCGAGAACGCCCGCCGGGCCACGGAGGCGATGCTGGAGAACGACCTCGGCCTCGGCGCCCGCGTTGCCGAGGCCGACGACGAGGTCAACCGGCTGGCCCACGACCTCGAACGCCACGTCTTCGAGACGATGGCCCGCCAGCAGCCGGTCGCCGGCGATCTCCGCTTCCTCGTCTCGATCACCCGGATGGTCTACGAGTTGGAGCGGACCGGCGACCTGGTGGTGAACTGCGCCAAGGCGCTCGCTCACGGAGACGGATTCGAACTGTCGCCGCAGGCCCGGGGCGTGCTCGCCCAGGCCGCCAAAGCGTCGGCCGAGGTGTTGGCACTGGGCGTCGACAGCCTGGCCGACCTCGACGCCGACCTCGGCGCCCGCCTCGACTCCGAGGACGACCGGGTGGACGACCTGGTCGGCGAGTTCTACACGCTGCTCCCGCGCGAGTCCGACCGCGGTGGGCTCGAGAACGCGATATCGCTGTCCCGGGTGGGCCGCTATCTCGAGCGAATCGCCGACCACGGTGTCAACATCGGCCAGCACGTCCACTACATCGTCCACGGGTCGTTTCCGGGAGAGGCGCACGCTGCCGACTGAGCCCCCCGGCCCGGCTGTGGGAGCGCCGGCCGTCCGGGTTCGACCTACCCGAAGAGCCCCCGCCACATGCGGACGAGCAGGTTGGGGTGGTCGGGCGAGGGAAGCTCGCCCAGGACCTCTTCGAGGTGGTCGGGGGGCAGATCGCCGACGAGCACGTAGGACGAGTCCCGGGCGGTCCAGAAGACCCGGACTGCGCCCGGGTCGAGGAGGCGACGGTAGCGCTCTCCTCCGGAGGAGAGCGTGGGGCCCTCCTCGAACGGCCCGGCCGCCACCCGTCCCTCGGCCTGGAACACGGAGAACGAGAACAAGCCGTCGGTGTAGAAGACCTGCACCGTGGAATCCGGGCCGGCGTAGGCGTCGGCTCTCCAGTACCCCGCCAGCGTCCGCGGCAACGACACGGCGCCTGCCTTGGGAATCATCTCGTACTCGTCGGCAGGCCCCGACGACATCGGCCGCAGGGGGGTGCCGGGGCGGAAGTCGACCATCACCGCCAGCCGATACAGAGCGCCGCCCCCGTCGTAGACCTCGGTGAGCAGCGGGGCCCCGGTTCCGTCGTCGAAGATCATCCGCACCCGGGGCCGGCCGGCCTCGACCACGGTGACGACGGTGGCCGGCCGCCCGAGCCGCACGGCGGACCGGGACGAGCCCGTGGCATAGCGGTCGGACAGGTGCCAGCTGGCCCACTCGCCGACGGCCAGGTGACCCTCGTGCCCGCTCGCCTCGGCCCGCACCCGCCCCCGGCCGACCATGACGCTCTCCCCTCCGGCCTCCGCCAAGGTCATGCCACGTTCCTGGGCCACGTCGTAGATGCCGGCCGCGCTGTCGCCGTCCCAGTAGGCGACGAGGACCTGCCGCCCGCTGAACTCGGCTTCGCCCGCCCGCTTCAGGTGCTCCTCCAGCTCGTCGGCGGCGGCGATGCCGCCGGCGACCGGGATCAGCATCGCCGTGACGACGAAGACGACGGCCGCCCGGCTCACGGGAAACCCACCTGGACCACCTGGACGGCGGGCATCCCCGGGTCAACGCCGACCCGCACGTTGTGCTGGTTGATCACCTCGACGATGTCGATGGGAGGCTCGGAGTCGCCGCTGCGCGCCAGGCCGATCCCACCCACGAGGATCACCAGCGCCGCCGCCGCCGCGATCAGCGCCGCCGGTCGGGACCGGCGCCGGCGCACTGCGGACAGCGCCGGCACGGCGGGCTCGAAAGGAGGCTCCAGCACCGGGAGGGAACGCACTGCGGTCCGGGCGGCGTCGAGCTCGGCGAGCTCGGTTCGGCACCCGGCACAGCCTCGAAGGTGGGCGAGAACGGATCGCTGGTCGGCGGCCCCCAGTTCGCCGTCGAGGTAGGCGGACAGCGCCTCTCCGGGGTGCGTCATCCCAGCATCTCCTTCAGCATCTTGCGCCCGCGGTGGATGCGGCTCCGAACGGTGCCCACCGGGATGCCGACGGTCTGGGCGATCTCGTCGTAGGTGAGGCCGACCACGTCGCAGAGAACGACCGCCTCCCGGAAGTCGTACGGAAGCTTGAGCAGGGCCGACTGGATGTCCTCGCCGAGGCGGATGGAGGCGAGCACCTCGTCGGGCGACGGCGATGCGACAGCGAGCGACCGGTCGTCGTCCGGGAGCGCCACGGTGGGGCGCCGCTGGCGGTGGCGCACCATGTCGAGGAAGGCGTTGCGA
>CAYGCW010000040.1:0-7846 GCA_964348465.1 uncultured Acidimicrobiia bacterium
GGTCGACTGGGCGCTGTTCCTGGGCGTGAGCGGGATCTGGGGCGCCTCGTTCCTCTTCATCGCCATCGGTCTCGACGCGTTCGACCCCGGGTTGGTGACGTGGCTGCGCGTCGGGCTCGGCGCCGCCGCGCTGGCCTTGGTGCCGGCGGCGCGCCGGCCGGTCGCCGCCGAGGATCGGCCCCGGCTGCTCGTGCTGTCCTTCATATGGGTGGCGATCCCCTTCACGCTCTTCCCGGTCGCCCAGCAGTGGATCGAGTCCGCGCTGGCGGGGATGCTCAACGGCGGCATGCCGATCTTCGCCGCGCTGATCGCTTCGGTCATGCTCGGCCGCTTGCCGAGAGGCGCGCAGGCGCTCGGCCTCATGGTGGGGTTCGGCGGAGTGGTGGCCATCAGCGCGCCGTCGCTCGGGGAGGGGGACACCCAGGCCCTCGGTGTGCTGCTGGTGCTGGCTGCGACCGTCTTCTACGGGCTGTCGGTGAACATCGCCGCCCCCATCCAGCAGAAGTACGGCTCGGTGCCGCTGATGGCGCGCATGCTGGCACTGGCGACCATCTGGACCACGCCGTACGGGGTCTTCGGGTTGACGAGGTCGTCGTTCTCGTGGGAGTCCCTGCTCGCCGTTGCCGCACTGGGTGTGCTCGGCACCGGGGCGGCGTTCGTGATCATGGGCTCGCTGGTGGGGCGGGTCGGGCCGACCAGGGCATCGTTCATCACCTACGCGATCCCGGTGGTGGCGCTGGCGCTGGGCGTGGTCTTCCGGGACGAGACGGTGGCGCTGGTCTCGATCGCCGGCGTGGCACTGGTGATCGCCGGCGCCCTGCTCGCGTCGCGCCGGGAGGCATGATGCCGTCCGCAAAGCTTTCCCGCCCTCCGACGGCACGGCCGACTGCAGCCACGCAACCATGACGCACAAATCCCGATCCCGGTCGCAATGAGCGGCCGCCTCTGAGTCGCGAAACACACGAACCTTCGCCGCACTCCCCGGTGGAACCTCGTTCGCCGAGATGGCGATCCTCGTCGGCTCGCAACTCGACCGTTGACCCGTGAGAGCTAGGGACGGCCGCGGAGCAGTTCCCTGGCGATGATGTTGCGCTGGATCTCCGACGTGCCCTCGTAGATGCGGGGTGCTCGCACCTCACGGTACAGGTGCTCGAGCAGGTGTCCCCGCTCCAGCGCCCGGGCGCCGTGGATCTGCACGGCGTGATCGACCACGAACTGGGCGGTCTCGGTGGCGTACAGCTTGGCCATCGCCGACGGCCCGCTGACCCGCGCCTGTGGATGGCGGTCGTAGATCGCCGCGGCTCGATACACGAGCAGGCGCGCCGCCGCCAGCCGAGTGGCCATCTCGGCGAGCTGATGCGAAACGGCCTGGAAAGTGGCGATCGGCCTGCCGAACGCCTCGCGCTCGGAGGCGTGGGCCACCGCAGCGTCGAGCGCGGCTTGAGCCATGCCGACTGCGAAGGCGCCGACGCTCGGCCGGAAGAGGTCGAGCGTCCGCATGGCGACGCGGAAACCGCGGTCGACCTCGCCGAGGACGTGATCGGCGGGCACCGCTACGCCGTCGAACCGGAGCGTTCCGATGGAATGCGGGCTGAGCAGGTCCAGCGGCTCGCCGGACAGGCCGGCCGCGTCCCCCGGCACGACGAACGCCGTCACTCCGCGGGCACCCGCTCCGGCAGTGGTCCGCGCGAAGACCGTGTACACGTCGGCCTCCGGCGCGTTCGAGATGTACGCCTTCTCCCCGGTCAGACGGAAGTCGGTGCCGTCGCGCTCCGCTTGGAGCGCCAACGCCGCTGCGTCCGACCCGGCCCCCGGCTCGGTGAGGGCGAACGCGGCGACCGCATCGCCGATCGCCACCCGCGGCACCCACTGCCGGGCGACGTCATCGGATGCCGACTGCACCAGCGGGTAGGCCCCCAGCCCCTGGAGCGCCAGAGCCGTCTCCGCCTCCGTGTCGACCACGGCCAGCCCTTCCCGCAGCGCGCACAGCTCGGTCGCGGCCACATCCCTCTCGGCCGTCCCGCCGAGCCGCGTCGGGAAGAGACGAGGCAAGAGCCCGGCCTCTCCCAGCCCTTGCACCAGGCCCCGGTTGACCCGGCCCCGTACGCCGACCCGGGCCAGGGCCTCCAGCTCGGGGCGGAGGCGGCGGCATTCGTCCAACAGAGCAGCGCGGCCCGGCGCCAGCTCCTCGATGACAGGGTCGTCCACCGCTTCCCTTCCACGGGTGCGCCACACGGTAGTGACGCGCCTGCCAGGATGATGGCGGGCCGGGGGGCCGCCCACCGGCCCGGGAGGAGGACGAACGGTGCGCGTCGGCGTCGGCCTGCCCACCACAACGCCCGGAGCCACGGGCCCGCTGATCGTCGATTGGGCGCGCCGGGCCGAGGAGGGCCCGTTCACGAGTGTGGGCGTGCTCGACCGGGTCGTCTACCGCAGCTACGACCCCCTGGTCGCCCTGGCCGCGGCGGCCGCCGCCACCAGCCGCGTCCGCCTCGTCTCGATGGTGGTGATCGGGCCACTCCGCAACACCATCCTGCTCGCCAAGCAGGCTGCCTCCATCGACGCCGTCTCCGGCGGACGGCTGACCCTCGGCGTCTCCATCGGTGCCCGTGCCGACGACTACGACGCGGTGGGAGCCGACGCGTCGACGCGGGGACGGCGGCTCACCGAGCAGCTCGGCGACATCCGCGACGCCTGGGAGGACAGGGCGATCGGTCCCGAGGTGGCCGGCGACGGGCCCCGGCTCCTCGTCGGCGGTGGCAGCGGCGAGGCGTTCCTGCGGATGGCGAGGTACGCCAATGGGTACGTCCACGGGGGCGGCCCGCCGCGGGCCTTCGGGGCGGCGGCCGCCAGGGCTAGGGCCGCGTGGATCGAGGCCGGGCGGCCGGGCGACCCGGAGTTGTGGGGCCAGGCCTACTTCGCGCTCGGCGGGGCCGAGCAAGGCGCCGACTACCTGCGCCACTACTACGCCTTCACCGGCGCCTTCGCCGAGAAGATCGCCGCCGGCCTCTTGACGACGGCGGCCTCTGTCAAGGACATGGTCCGCGGCTATGCCGACGCCGGGTGCGACGAGCTGGTGTTTTTCCCGACGACGTCCGACCCGGCCGAGCTGGACCGCCTCGCCGAGGTCGTGGGGTGAGGCGCCGGTGAGGATCGGCATCGTCGGCGCCGGTCCCGCCGGCCTCTACTTCGCAGCGTTGATGAAGGACGCCGACCCGTCCCACGAGATCACGATCCTCGAGCGCAATGCCCCGGATGCCACTTTCGGCTGGGGGGTGGTGTTCTCCGAGGAGACGCTCTCCGAGCTGCGCGACGCCGACTACGAGACCTACCTGGGCTTCCAGGACCACCTGGTGCGGTGGGACGCCATCGACATTCGCTACCGGGACGGCACCATGCGCTCCGTCGGCCACGGTTTCTCGGCCATCTCCCGCAAGACCCTGCTGGCACTGCTCCAGGGCCGCTGCCGGGACCTCGGCGTGGATATGCGGTTCGGCGTCGAGGCGCGGGATGTGGAGATGTTCTCCGGATATGACCTGATCGTCGGGGCCGACGGCGTCAACAGCATGGTCCGCACCCTGCACGCCGAGGCGTTCCGCCCCCGGCTCGACGTCCATGCGACCCGGTACGCCTGGTTCGGAACGCCGCTCGTATTCGACGCGTTCACGTTCATCTTCCGGGAGACGCCGCACGGCTTGTTCCAGGTGCACGCCTACCCGTTCGACGGGAGCACCAGCACGTTCATCGTGGAAACCACCGCCGAGACCTGGCGTAACGCCGGGCTCGACCGCCTGGGAGAGGAGGAGAGCCTCGCGTATTGCGAGGAGCTGTTCGTCGACCATCTCGGCGGGCACAAGCTCCTCTCGAACCGCTCGCTCTGGACGAGCTTCGTCACCGTGAGCAACGAGAGCTGGCACCACGGCAACGTCGTCCTGCTCGGCGACGCCGTGGCCACCGCGCACTTCTCCATCGGCTCAGGGACCAAGCTGGCGATCGAGGGTGCGGTGGCGCTGGCGAAGGCGTTCCAGGTCCATCCCGGGGACCTCGCCGCCGCCTTCGCCGAGTACGAGATGGAGCGCCAGCCCGCCGTCGAGCGGTTTCAGCGGGCCGCCCGCGACAGCGCCTCGTATTTCGAGACCGTGAGCCGGTACCTGGCCTTCGATCCCGAACAGTTTGCCTTCAACCTCCTCACCCGGAGCGGAAGGGTCACCCACCTTGGGCTGGAGATGCGCGACCCCGCCATCATCAACCGGGTCGATCGGCTGCTGGCCGCGGGGGTGGAGGAGCGCGTCCGGGACCGACTGATGGTCGCCAGGCCGGCGCTGGCACCGCTCAACCTCGGCGGCATCACGCTTGCCAACCGGCTCGTGCTGGCGCCCCGCTTCGACCACGATGCCCACGGCGGCACCCCCGGCGAGGGGGCCGCGACGGCGCTGGTGGCGGCCGCCGGGCAGGGCGCCGGGCTCGTGGTCACGGAGCCGGTGGCGGTGTCCGACCACGCGCGGGTGACGTCGGGCTCGGCGGGGCTGTACACCGTCGAGCATGTCGGTGCGTGGCGGGCGTTGGTCGGAGCATCCCATGCCGCCGGCGCGGCCATGGCGGTGCGCCTGGGACACGGCGGCCGCCGGGGAGCGACGCGGCCGCCGCGGCTGGCGCGCGACTGGCCGCTGCCGCCCGACACGGCGCCGTTCGGGCTGCTGGCCCCTTCGGCGCTGCCGTACACGCCGCGCAGCCAGGTCCCGCGGGCCATGACCCGCCAGGACCTGGACGACGTGCGAGTCGACTTCGCCGCGGCGGCCGGCCGGGCGGCGGACGCCGGCGTCGACTGCCTCTTGCTCGACTGTTCGGACGGGTACCTCCTGGCCAGCTTCCTGTCCCCGCTGACCAACCAACGCGGCGATGAGTACGGCGGGAGCCGGGAGGCCCGCTGGCGCTATCCGCTGGAGGTGTACCGGGCCGTGCGAGACGCCTGGCCCCGCGACCGCCCGCTCGGCGTACGGCTGGCGGCGACAGACTGGCTGGCGGCAGGCTGGCAGCCCGATGATGCCGTTGCGTTCGCAACCGCGCTCGTCGGGGAGGGATGCGCGCTCGTCGACGTCGCCGCCGGCGGCGTCGTGCCTCGCGGGGCGCCGGACTACCGACGCCAGTATCTGGTCCCGTTCGCCGACCGGATCCGCAACGAGGCCGGGGTGGCGACGGTGGTAGCCGGGAACATCACCACCCTCGATGAGGTGGACACGATCGTCGCCGCAGGCCGCGCCGACCTCGTGGTGCTGGACGCCGGCGTGTACTACTCGTCCTCGTCCTCGTAGTCGTAGACGCCCCGGCCGGTCTTGCGGCCGAGGCGGCCTTCGGCCACGTAGCGCTCGAGCAACGGGGCCGGCCGGAACCTCTCCCCGAGGGTCTCGTGCAGGTGGCGGAGCACCCCGAGGCGGATGTCGAGCCCGACGAGGTCGCCCAGTTCCAGGGGCCCCATCGGGTGGCCGAGGCCGAGCCGGGCCGCCTTGTCGATGTCGGGAGCCGACGCCACGCCTTCCTCGAGCATCCGCAGCGCTTCGTTGCCGAGCAGCACCGAGAGGCGGCTGGTGGCGAAACCGGGACGATCGGCGACGCGCACCGTCTCCTTCCCTGCGGACCGACACAGCCGGTCCGCTTCTTCTGCCACTGCATCAGCGGTGGCGGCCCCGCACACGATCTCGACCAGGGGCATGCGATGGGCAGGGTTGAAGAAGTGCAGGCCGAGCACGTGATCCGGGCGATCCGTGGCGGCGGCGATCTCGGTGATGGACAGCGCCGAGGTGTTGGTGGCCAGGATGGCGCCTTCCGGGGCGGCGGCGTCGATGGCGGCGAACAATGCCCGCTTGGCGGCCATGTCCTCGACGATGGCCTCGATCACCAGACCGGCTCCGGCGACGGCTGCAGCGACGTCGGGGGCAGGCTCGATCCGGTCCAAGGCCGTCTCGCTCTCTCCGGCGGCCAACCGACCCGCTTCCACGGACCTCGCGAGCCCGGCGCGGATCTCGGCCAACCCGGCTGCGACGACGGCGGCGTCGCTGTCGCACAGCCGCACCGGGTGCCCGGCTACGGCGAACACCCGTGCTATGCCCCGGCCCATCACCCCGGCGCCGACGACGGCCACCTGCGTCTCCATCCCGGTGAAGCTAGCGGAGGGCCGGTAGGCTCGCCGGGTATGGGAACCACGGCGCACGGCGAAGGCGGGCTCGGCCGGTTCCGAGCTTCGGCCGGGTTCACCGACGACTGGCAGCACTTCGGTTTCACGGTCGACGGCGGGGTCGCCACCGTCACCTTCGACAGGCCCGATCGCCTCAATGCGCTCACGTTCGGCGTGTACGCCGACCTGCGGGACCTGCTGGGGGAGCTGGAGCATCGCGGCGACGTCTCGGTGCTGGTGATCACGGGCACCGGTAGGGGGTTCTGCTCGGGCGGCGACGTCGACGAGATCATCGGCCCCCTCCAGGAGATGGACAGCCGCGATCTGCTGGCGTTCACCCGGATGACCGGCGCCGTCGTGGAGCGCATGCGGGAGCTGCCGATGCCGATCATCGCAGCCGTCAACGGCGTGGCGGCCGGGGCGGGCGCCGTCATCGCCCTCGCCGCAGATTTCCGGCTGCTCGCCGAGTCGGCCTCGTTCCGGTTCCTGTTCACCAACGTCGGCCTGGCCGGGGCCGACATGGGCTGCGCCTACCTGCTGCCGAGGGTCGTGGGTTTGGGGCGCGCCACCGAGATGCTGATGCTGGGCGACAAGGTCGGCTCTGCCGACGCCGAGCGGGTCGGGCTCGCCATGCGGGTCGTGCCCGACGACGAGCTGGGGACGGCGGCCTCGACCCTGGCGCGCCGCCTCGCCGACGGCCCGACGTTTGCATACGCGGCCACCAAGACGCTGCTGTCCCGGGAGCTGGACATGGACCTGGCCGCCTCGGTCCAGCTCGAGGCCTACACGCAGGCGTTGCTGATGACCTCCCACGACCACGCCGAGTTCTTCACGGCGTTCCGGGAAGGTCGCGCCGCGGAGTGGAGTGGTCGGTGACGTCCCCCCACGAGCTGATCAACCCGGACGCGCTGGCGGCGCCGTCCGGTTTCGCCCACGCCGTGATCCCCGCCGCCGGGAAACAGGTGCTCCTCGGGGGCCAAGCCGCCCAGCTCTCCGACGGCAGCATCGCCGGAGAGACGATCGTGGAGCAGTTCGACGTCGCCGCCGGGAACGTCGTGGCTGCGCTGGCAGCGGCCGGGGCGCGTCCCGAGCACCTCGTCTCGATGCTGATCTTCACCACCGACGCCGCCGCCTACCGCAGCAACCTGCGGGCCCTCGGCGACGTGTACCGTCGCCACTTCGGCTCGCATTACCCGGCTATCGCGTTCTTCGAGGTAGCCGGGCTCTTCGATCCGGCGGCGCTCGTGGAGCTGGTAGGCGCGGCGGTGGTGCCCGACGCCGGATAGCCATGGCGAGGCGCAGGTGCGCCGCGCTAGCTTGAAGCCGACGCACGAAGGGACGGAGTCATGGCCGAGGCGACCAAGTACCTGCTCGACGAGAGCGAGATGCCGACCACGTGGTACAACGTGATCCCGGACCTCCCGGCGCCGCCTCCGCCGGTGCTGCACCCGGGCCGCCTCGACCCGGTGGGGCCGGACGACCTGGCACCGCTGTTCCCGATGGCGCTGATCGGCCAGGAGGTCACCGGCGACAGCTATGTGGACATTCCCGGCCAGGTGCTCGACATCTACCGGGCGTGGCGACCGTCTCCGCTGTACCGGGCCCGGCGGCTCGAGAAGGCGCTCGATACCCCGGCCCGCATCTACTACAAGTACGAGGGGGTCAGCCCCGCCG
>CAYGCW010000040.1:7856-13404 GCA_964348465.1 uncultured Acidimicrobiia bacterium
TACCGCAGGCGTTCTACAACGCCCAGGAAGGCGTGCACAAGCTCACCACCGAGACCGGTGCCGGCCAGTGGGGGAGCGCGCTCGCCTACGCCAGCGCCATGTTCGGCCTCGAGTGCGAGGTTTGGCAGGTGGCGGCGTCCTTCCAGCAGAAGCCGTTCCGGAAGTCGATGATGGAAGCCTGGGGGGCGACCGTGCACTCCAGTCCGTCGCAGAAGACGGCGGCGGGCAGGGCGATACTCGAGCAGGACCCCGACAGTCCGGGCAGCCTCGGCATCGCCATCAGCGAGGCCGTCGAGGTGGCCGCCCAAGAGCCCAACACCCTTTACTCACTGGGCTCGGTGCTCAACCACGTCCTGCTGCACCAGACGATCATCGGCGAGGAGGCGCTTATGCAGATGGCGAAGGCGGGCGACACGCCCGACGTGCTGGTCGGGTGCACCGGCGGCGGGTCCAACTTCGCCGGGCTTTCGTTCCCGTTCCTACGCGAGAAGCTGGCAGGCAAGATGGACCCGATCATCCGCTGCGTCGAGCCGGCTGCGTGCCCATCGCTCACCCGCGGCATCTACGCCTACGACTTCGGCGACACCGCCGGCATGACGCCGCTGGTCAAGATGCACACGCTCGGCCACGACTTCGTCCCCGACCCGATCCATGCCGGCGGCCTGCGCTACCACGGCATGTCGCCGCTGGTGTCGCACCTGTACGAGCTGGGTCTGGTCGAGGCCGAGGCCATCGGCCAGATCGAGTGCTTCGAGGCCGGGGTGCAGTTTGCCCGCACGGAGGGGATCGTCCCGGCTCCGGAGCCGACCCATGCGATCGCCGCCGCGGTGCGAGAGGCGCGGCGCTGCAAGGAGACCGGTGAGGAGAAGGTCATCCTCACGGCCATGTGCGGCCACGGCCACTTCGACCTGGCGGCCTACGACCAGTTCCTCGCCGGCAACATCGTCGACTACGAATACCCTGAGGAGAAGATCCGGGCCGCGTTGGAGCGGATCCCGGCCGTGCCCGCCTGATCGAGAGGAGACATCATGTCGTATTCGGTGACCTGTGCCGACACCGGGGCCGACTGCCCCGGCAGCTTCACGACCGCGACGAAGGAAGAGCTGGTGAAGCACGTCGAGGTGCATGCCGCCGAGGCCCATCCCGGCCTCGAGCTCTCCCCAGAGCAGGTCGAAGCGCTGATCAAGACCGGGTAGACCGGCCGTCGGCTCAGCCGAGCCCGAAGGTGCCGGCTACCGGGAGCCAGCTGGGCTGCCCGAAGACGAACTGGGCGTCGGCGATGCCCTGGGTGTTGGTGAACCGGAAGAAGAACGTCCGGTTCGATGGGCGGAACAGCGCCGGGCTGTCGGTCCCGTTGGCGGTCCAGTCCCCGGCGACCAACCGGTCGCCGGGGTCGCCGAAGATGAACTGGGCGTCGGCCACACCCTGGGTGTGGGTTTGCCGGAAGTACACGAGCCCCGTCGACTCCCGGTGCAGGCCGACCGTCTCGATGCCGTCGCCGTCGAAGTCGCCGACGAAGGGCTTGTCGCCCGGATTGCCGAAGAGGTAGGCGGTTTCGGCCGCGCCGAGCCCTCCCTCGTTCTGCCCCAGCTTGTTGATGATGAAGAACCGCCCCTCCGCGGGCCGGTAGATGGACACCGTGTCGCAGCCGTCGCCGTTGAAGTCACCCGCCAGCGGGACGTCTCCCGGGTTGCCGAAGAAGAACCGGATGTCGGCTATCTGGGACTTGTTGGCATTCGAGAGGTACACGAATCCGTCCGACTGCCGGTACATGCCGGGGGTGCTCGTGCCGTTGCAGTCCCAGTCGCCCATGATCGGGACGTCGCCGGGGTTCCCGAAGAAGAACGACGTCACTTGTCCGGCCCCGTTGCGGAGATGCCACCGCCCCTGGGAGGGATCGACGAGGCCCACGGTGTCCGCCGGCGCGGTCACGGTGACCCTGAAGGTGTCGGAAGCGGCCTGCGACTCCCGGTCCCGGGCGGTCACGGTGACGCGGGCGGGTCCCGGCTTGCTGCCCGGGTAGGTGAGCTCGAGGGTGGAACCCGACACGGTCGCCGCGACGATCCCGGGGGCGGAGCTGACGGCGCGGTATCTGAGCGGATCGGCATCGGGGTCCGAGAACACCGGCGCGAGAGGTATCGACGTGGCCGGCCCGCCGGCGGTGGCAGTACGGTTGGCGATGGGGGCAGCCACCTGCGGAGGCCCGTTGTCCCACAGCTGTCCGAAGATCTCCTGGTCGTTGAGACCGGGGTCGGTGTCGGAGCCCTGCCACGTCACGAGGTAGGAGGATCCGGCGGCCACGTCCGGCGTGATCGCCGCGTAGGCGTTCGGCCCGTTGGGTCCCATCGTCGAAAGCCGGAAGTCGTTGTGGCCGATGCGGGCGCCGGTGGCGGCGTCGATGCGCTCGCCGAAGATCTCGAACTCGCCGAGCGTCAAGGGCCCGCGCTCGTCCTCGCCGCTCCACACCACCAGGAACTCGTCGGCCGCGTCGTTGTAGGCGACGGCGTTGCCGAGGACGTCGTAGTCGGTCGATCCGTTCGGACCCATGTCGGAGATGCGGAAGTCGTTGGGGCCGGCGGGTGCCCCGGTCGCCGTGAGGAGCTGGCCGAACACCTCCCTGTCGTTGTCGATCAGCGCGCCGCGATCGTCGTCGCCGATCCAGGTGACGAGGTAGTGACGGCTGCCGGTCGCGTATGCCACGCGCGTGGCGACAACTTCGAACTGGGTGTTGCCCGTGCCGCCCGCATCGGAGATGCGGAAGTCGTTGGCGCCGCGGGGGGCGAGGTCGATTGCGCGCAGGCGCTGCCCGAACACCTCCGACTCGCCCGACACCAGGCCGCCGGTGTTGTCGATCCCGCGCCACACGACGAGGAACTGGTCCTGGCCCGGGTTGTAGGCGACGTCCGGGAAGACGGCTGAGAAGTTGGTCGCTCCTTCCGGGCCCATGTCCGAGAGCCGCAGGTCGCCCGATCCGGCCTCGCTGCGGCCGGCTGCGTCGATGAGCTGCCCGTAGATCTCAAACTCGCTGTCGACCGTGTCTTCGCCGTGCCAGACGACGAGGAAGCGCTGCTGGCGCGTGCCGTAGGCGATCCTGGGGCTGTCCGCGAAGTAGCTGGTGTTGCCGTTGGGCCCCATGTCGGAGATGCGGAAGTCGTTCGGGCCCACCTGGGTGCCCAGGGTGCCGCGCACGAACTGCCCGAAGACCTCCCGTTCCAAGGGTTTGAGCGGAGGGACGTCGTCCCATCCGTGCCACACAACGAGGAACTCGTTGGTGTGGGGGCTGTAGGCGACGTCCGGTTGCCCGGCGAAGCCGGCCATGTCGGAGAGCTTGCGGTGGGGGCCTATGCGCGCGCCGGTGGTCCCGTCGACGAGCTGACCGTAGATCTGCTGGTCTCCCGCCGCGTTCGTCAACTGCCACACGACCAGGTAGTGGTCGTCCTTGGGGTTGTACGCGGCGGCCGAGTCGAGCGTCGTGAAGTTGGTGCCGCCGTCTGGGCCGGCGAACGAGATGCGGAAATCGTCCGGCCCCACCTGGGGATCGACGACGACGGGATAGACAGCGGCGGCGAGCCCGCTCGCCGCAACGGTGATACGGGTGGAAGACGCCGTCACGGTCATCGTGGCCGGCAGCTCGCGGCCGAGGGCGTCGAACACGGTCACGTCGCCGAGCACGACGGCGCCGGCGCCGTCGCGCCACTCCCAGCCACCCGTCGCCCGCGCCGCAAACGCGCCCTGGGCGTCGATGGCGCCCGCCACCACCACATCGCCGGCCGGCAGCGGCTCCGGGATGACGAAGCGCTGCTCGATCGCCGTGTCGCGCGCCACCCACTCCTCGATCAGCGGCCCCCGGTCGTAGCGGACTGCCAGGCCGTCGAGGAGCGGCGGGGCCGCATTCGCCTGCAGCCTCCTGGCACCTACCGTCACTTCCGTGAACGACCATGCCCACTCGGGGCCGCGCCGGAGAGCAATGGTCATAGCGTCGGCGGTGAACGACGCATCGTACGAGGGATGATCGAGAGTGACGGCGCCCGGCGACACGTAGCGAAGCTCATTCACGGCCAGCGCGACGAAGTCGTCGCTCGGCGATCCCGAGATCAGGGCGGGGTGAATCTCCGGCGGCGTTGCGATCGCCGTCCACAGAGAGGCGGCGAGCAACGCGGCCAGGAGCGGCCCCCCAGCCCCCTTCCGCACACGCCGGCAGTACGTCGGGGCACCGAGCATACCGCGACCACCATTCCCTGAGAGGTCGTCACACCCCAGCCTAGCCTGCGAGTGACCAGCCAATCAGCGAACCGCGGGGCGGCAGAGGCCGATCACCGCCCCCGGCGGCGGGTCGGGAGGTCGTCTGCGTTGTAGACGCGGCCCACGATTATCGGACGGTCCGGGTCGCCTTCGAGGAAGTCGACGATGACCTCCGATCCGATACGCGGAATCGCGATGCCGCCGAATCCGCGACCCGCATGGACCTGGGAAACGCGGATCCAGCAGGAGCTGGTTTCGTCACGGGTGCCCTGCCGATCCCAGTGGAACTTGACCTTGACCCTGCCGAACTCGTCGGGGTAGATCTCCTCGCCGCCGGGTCCGACGACCGTGGCGGTCTGGGGGCCGTGCACGACGGGCTTGGGAGTGACCCGCGGCGGCCGAAACGGCACCGCAGCGGGGATTGCCGTGAAGGAGTTCTCGTACACGAGGCCGTTGGCCTCGTGGGGCGCGATCCGGTACTGCGCGGAGGTGAGCAGGTACTCGCCGTTCTGGTCCGGGCGGGGATGTTGTCCGATCGTGAACGTTCCGCCAGGGCCGAAGGACCTGGCGGTCGACGATCCCTCTACGACATCGTGGGCGGCTTCCGCCTCCTCCATTCGCAGCCGGGCCAGGCGCTCGCCGTCCTGGATCTCGGTGTAGAGGCCCGGGTATTCGTACAGCTCGACGGTGTCCGGGTCGGCCGGCGAGAAGACGGCATCTGCGGAGGTCAAGAGGCTGGTGCGGGGCCGGGTGAAGTCGTAGTCGGTGTGCGTGTACCGGCCGGGCGTCAGCCGGTTCCAGCGTGTCCACTCATCGATCGTGCCCGGGCCGCCTTCCTTGCCGAAGGGGACTCCGGCGCCCTGGTCGACGGCCGCGGCGGCGTGGTTGCCGTCGGCGACGACCAGCGTGTGTCCGTCCTCGCCGTGCTCGAAGAAGTAGAAGATGCCCTCCTGCTCCATCAGACGGCTGAGAAAGGCAAAGTCGGTCTCGCGGTACTGCACGGCGCATTCCCGGACTGGGTGGGGCTGGGTGATCCGGAAGTCCACGTCGGTTATCCCGAAGTCGGACAACACGGCGGCTATCACATCGGGCACTGAGGTGTCGGCGAAGATTCGATGGTCAGAACTCAGCGTGAGCAGCCACAAGTCCGGCACCATCTCGAGCCGATAGCTGCTCGTGCCGTCCGCCGCCGTGCCCAGATGGGCGACCCCGCCGACCAGTCCGCTGAAGTAGCGGCGGTCTCCGGCATCGTCCGCGATGCTGAGCGCGACCGGGGTGCCGACGAGCTCGGCAGCGCTGATCGAGG
>CAYGCW010000041.1:0-13368 GCA_964348465.1 uncultured Acidimicrobiia bacterium
GCCGAGGTCGACCGCATCATGCAGAAGGGCGCCCTCGACGCCCGTCAGATCGCGGAGGGTCACCAGCAAGCGGTCCGCCGCCGCGTCGGGCTCCGCCGCTAGGGCCGCGGCCATAGCCGGGGTCGCACCGGCCGAGCGCTACCCTGCGCCGCGCCGGCAGATCTGGAGGCGGAGTGGACATCGACATCGGCATGGGCAAGACCGGCCGCCGCGCCTGGGGCTTCGACGACATCGCCATCGTGCCGTCGCGGCGCACCCGCGACCCGGAGGACGTGGACATCTCCTGGGAGATCGACGCGTTCCGGTTCGACCTCCCGATGATGGCGGCGGCAATGGACTCAGGCGTGAGCCCGGCCACGGCGGTCGAGGTAGGCAGGCTCGGGGGCCTGGCGGTGCTCAACCTCGAAGGATTGTGGACTCGCTACGAAGATCCGGAACAGCTGTTCGCCGAGATCGCGTCGCTGCCTCCTGAGAAGGCCACCCGCCGGATGCAGGAGGTCTACGCCGAGCCGATCAAGCCCGAACTGATCGGCAGGCGCATCGACGAGATGAAGGCCGGAGGCGTGCGGACGGCCGCCAGCCTCACTCCACAGCGGGTGGAGCAGTATGCGCCGCTGACCACCGAGGCCGGCCTCGACATCCTCGTGATCCAGGGCACCGTCGTGTCCGCCGAGCACGTGTCCAGCCGGGTCGAGCCGCTCGACCTCAACCGCTTCATCGCCGACTTCGAGCTGCCGGTGATCGTGGGCGGCTGCGCCAGCTACAGCACCGCCCTCCACCTGATGCGGACCGGAGCCGCCGGCGTGCTCGTCGGCGTCGGGCCGGGCGCGGCCTGCACCACCCGGGGCGTGCTCGGCGTGGGAGTGCCGCAGGCGACCGCGATCGCCGATGCCGCCGGCGCTCGCATCCGCTACCTGGACGAGGCCGGCCGCTACGTCCACATCGTCGCCGACGGCGGCATGAGGACCGGAGGCGACATCGCCAAGGCGATCGCCTGCGGCGCCGACGCGGTGATGATCGGCTCGCCGGTCGCGGCCTCCGACGAGGCTCCCGGACGGGGCTTCCACTGGGGCATGGCCACCTTCCACCCGACGCTCCCCCGCGGGGCCCGGGTCGAGGTCGGCCGGCTGGGCAGCCTCAGGGAGGTCCTCGTCGGACCGGCTCACGAGAACGACGGGCGGCGCAACCTGTTCGGGGCGCTGCGCGTCTCCATGGCCACCACCGGCTACGCCAACGTCAAGGAGTTCCAGAAGGCCGAGGTGATGGTGGCGCCAGCCCTCAAGACGGAGGGCAAGGACCTGCAACGCAGCCAGCGGGTGGGCATGGGCTGATGGCGGCCGGACAGGCCTCCAGCCACGGCGACTTCGATCGGGTGCTCGTCGTCGATTTCGGTGCGCAATACGCGCAGCTCATCGCCAGGCGGGTACGCGAGGCACACGTCTACTCGGAGATCGTTCCGCGCGACATCACCGCCGGCGAGGTCAAGGGGCGGCGCCCGGCGGGCATCGTGCTGTCCGGTGGTCCGGCTTCCGTGTATGCAGAGGGCGCCTACGGCATCGACCCCGGGATCCTGTCGGCGGGAATCCCGGTGCTCGGAATCTGCTACGGACACCAGCTCATCGCCCATGAGCTGGGTGGCCGCGTCGCGCGCAACGACGTCGCCGAGTACGGCAAGACTGCGCTCGACGTCATCGGCGCTTCCCGGCTCTTCGCCGGGCTTCCGGAGCGCCAGGACGTGTGGATGAGCCACCGCGACGCGGTCGTCGAGGCTCCGCCCGGATTCGCGGTCACCGCCGCCACGGCGGAGTCGCCCGTCGCCGCCATGGAGGACCCGCAGCGGGGTCTCTGCGGCGTGCAGTTTCATCCGGAGGTGGCGCACACCCCGCGCGGTCAGGAGGTTCTCAAGCACTTCCTGTACGACGTGTGCGGCGCCCGTCCGACCTGGACGCGGGTTTCGATCGTCGAGCAGTCGGTGGCAGCCATCCGCCGCCAGGTCGGGGATGCCAAAGTGATCTGCGGATTGTCGGGGGGCGTCGACTCGTCGGTAGCGGCGGCCCTGGTGCACAAGGCCGTCGGCGACCGGCTCACCTGCGTGTTCGTCGACCATGGCCTGCTGCGCTCCGGCGAGGCCGAGCACGTGGAGGCGACGTTCCGGCGCAACTTCCACGTCAACCTCGTCCACGTCAAGGCGCAGGACAGGTTCCTCGACGGCCTGGCCGGCGTCACCGACCCCGAAGCCAAGCGCAAGATCATCGGCGAGACGTTCATCAGGGTGTTCGAGGAGGTGGCGGCCGAGCACGCCGATGCCGGGTTCCTGGTCCAGGGGACCCTCTACCCGGACGTGATCGAGTCGGGCACGCGGGACGCCGCACGGATCAAGTCCCACCACAACGTCGGGGGCCTGCCGGAGGACATGCAATTCGAGCTGGTCGAGCCGCTGCGCGACCTGTTCAAGGACGAAGTCCGGGCCGTAGGCGAGGAGCTCGGCCTTCCCGAGGAGATCGTGTGGCGCCAGCCGTTCCCCGGGCCGGGCCTGGCGGTGCGCGTCATCGGCGAGGTCACCCGGGAGCGGCTGGCGATTCTCAGGGCCGCCGACGCGATCGTGATGGAGGAGGTGCGCCGGGCTGGGCTCGACCGGGAGCTGTGGCAGTCGTTCGGCGTGCTCCCGGCGGTCCGCAGCGTCGGGGTCCAGGGCGACGAGCGTACCTACGCGTACCCGCTGATCCTGAGGGCCGTGACCAGCGACGACGCGATGACCGCCGACTGGGCGCGGCTGCCATACGACCTGCTGGAGCGGATCTCGTCGCGGGTGATCAACGAGGTGTCCGGCATCAACCGCGTCGCCTACGACATCTCCTCCAAGCCGCCCGCCACGATCGAGTGGGAGTGACGGCGGATTGCACCGGGGGCGTCTCCCCGAAGGGGCCACATCCTGCTCAAGCACCCCGATGGGGCGGTCGATATCGAGGATGTGCCCCCGTGTCCGGGATGAGGTGAGTCGTGTCCTTGACGAGTGACGTCGAGCTGCAGGAGCTCTTCCGTCAGGAGATCGGTGAACGAGTCGAGCGCCTGGTGGAGGGCGCGCGCGCCATGATGGCCGGCTCCCTCGACGACGAGCTGGCGGGCGCCATGTATCGCGAGGGCCACACCATCAAGGGAACGTCCCGGGTCATGGGGTTCGAAGCCATATCCCGCGCCGGCCAGATCCTGGAGGCCACCTGGCGGGAGGTCAGCCACGGGGAGCACAAGGGCAACCGGACACTCGGGGAGGCGCTCGTCGAGCTCTGCGGAGCGGTGACGGGTGCCGTCGGTGCCGATCCGAACGAGGGCACGCCGGAGCTGCGGTCCGCGCTGGCCGAGGTCAGCCGCATCGCTGCTACCGCCTTCGACGAGCCCGCCGACGACCCCGCCGTGGGGGACGGGACTCCGATCGAGGATCGGATCGGAACGGCATCCGGGCAGCAGTCCGGCGTCGCCCGTTCACCTGCGCCGCTGCGGCGCTCGCAGCCGGACGGGACGACGCCGGCCATGCCCGCCGGAGAGGCGGCCGACCTGGGTGGCCTGCTGAGTGCTCTCGAAACGTGGGCATCGCAGGAGTCGGCGCGCGTCAACGCTGCCAGCCTCTACCGGCTCATCAACACCGTGGCGGCGGTCGGGGTGGAAACCGAAGGCCTGCGCAGCCTCCTCCTCGACCTCGCCGACACGGTGGACCCGGACTCGGCCACCTACCAGCAGATCACCCGCCTGGGAGGGGCGCTGGAGACCGTCGTGCGGTCGGTGGCCGCCGCCAAGGACCAGGCGCTGACGCTCGCCTCCGCTCAGCTGAGAGAGATCACCAACACCTTCGCCCAGCTCGTGCGATACCTCGCCAAGAAGACCGGGAAGGAGATCCGGTTCGAGTTGGTGGGGGACGATGCTTCCGTCGACCGGCAGGTGCTGGAGCGGCTCGCCGACCCGCTGCGGCAGTTGATCGTCAACGCCATCGAGCACGGCATCGAGACCGCCGATGAGCGGGAGCGCTCCGGCAAGACCCGGACCGCCACGCTGGCCCTCCGGGCGGCAGTGAAGGACCACCGCCTCGAGGTCGTGGTCGAGGACGACGGCCGCGGCGTCGACTGGGGAGCGGTCCACCGCACCGCCGTCCGTCGGGGCCTGCTGCCGGCCGACCGCGAGCCGGAACAAGAGTCCCTTCGCTCCCTCCTCTTCGCGCCGGGCTTCTCCACCGCAGCCGCTCCCAGCGAGCTGGTCGGCGACGGTTCGGGTCTGACGGCCGTGGCCGGCGCCATCGAGGCGCTCCACGGGAGCATCAGATTCGAGACCGAGCCGGGCCAGGGAACCCGGATCACGCTCGCGACTCCCACGTCACGGGCGCTGCAGGACGCGGTGCTGGTACGCGCCGCAGGCCACGAGTGGGGAATCCCCGAAACGGCGATCGTCGAGCTGGTCGCAATCGACGAGGTCACCGTGGTCGCCGCCCCCCGCCGCCAGGAGATCGTCTGGGCCGATCGTCGCATCCCCGTGGCGTCCTTTGCCCAGGCCGTGGGTCTGACGGAGCGTGAGGAGCCCCGGCAAGTGGTGATCCTGTCCAGCCCGGTCGGACCCGTGGCGCTCACGGTCCCGCAGCTGCTCGGTCAGCAGCAGGTGGCCGCCAAGGAGCTGGGGCCGCTGCTCGGTGGTGCTCCCCACCTGACGGGAGCCGCCCTCCTCGGAGGCGGCGACGTCGTGGTCCTGGTCGACCCCAGCCGGCTCGCAGAGCGGGTTCGTGAGCTGCCGCTGACCGTCGACGCCCGCCCGGTCGTGATGGTGGTCGACGACTCGCAGGGTGCCCGCCAGGTCGTGGCGGCCGCCCTTTCGTCGAGTGGCTTCGAGACCTGCGTCGCCGGGAGCACCGAGGATGCGCTCGAGCAGATGGAATCGACCCTCGTCGACGCTCTCGTGGTGGACTTCTCGATGCCCGGCTCCGACGGCATCGCCCTGATCGAGGCGGTGCGGGCGCGTTTCGGGAACCTCCCGATCGTGATGCTCTCCGGCGTCGCGGCAGCCGAAGATCAGGCACGGGCGAGGGCGGCCGGTGCCGACGAGTACTTCGACAAAGCCGACTTCCGTGAGGGAGCCCTGGCGCAGACACTGGCGGCCCTCGTCGAGGCGCACGCCGGGCGGGCGGAGGTGCCGCTGTGAAGATCCTGATCGCCGACGACAGCCCGGTGCTGCGCATGGCAGTGCAGAAGCTCCTCGAGCCGGAGGGTTACGAGGTAGTGACGGCCGAGGACGGCGTCGAGGGCATCAAGGTCTTCTACCAGGAACGTCCGGACCTGGTGCTGCTCGACGTGCAAATGCCCAAACTCAGCGGCTACGTGGCGTGCCGAATCATCAAGGAAGATCCGCTGGCCTCGCACGTGCCGGTGCTGATCCTCACCGTCCGCACGTCGGCCGAGGATCGCTACTGGGGAGCCAAGTCCGGCGCCGACGGCTACCTCACCAAGGATGCTCTCGGCGAGGAGCTGCTCTCGGCGATCCGCGGAGCACTGGCCCGCAGCGCCTTGCGGGACCTCTCCGGCCAGAGCATCCCCGACCTTCCGCTGACCGGCGACACCGACGTCCTCACCCGGGTCTGCGAGGTCCTCGATCGGAAGCTCTTCGAGGCCACCGTCGTCAACGAGATCATGTCGGTGGCGGTGCAGCCGGTGGGTCTCAGCGGCACGGTCGAGCGCATGCTGAAGTCCCTGCAGCGCCTGGTGGCCTTCGACGTCGGTGCGATTGTGTTTCCCGAAGAGAAGCGGCTCGACCTGCTCGTCGGCCACGCTCTCGACCACACGGACGTCGCCGAATTCAGTGCCTTGTGCGCCGACGCGCTCTCGGAGGTCACCGGCGAGGAGATCGCGGCGGGTTCGCTGGAGCTGCACCGCCTCAACCATCTCCCGGCGGACGCCAGCGCCGCTCAGGGCTGGGGGTCGTTCCGTACCCTGCCGCTCAAGAGCCGCGGCCAGCTCATCGGCTTGTTGGCGCTCGGCTCCCACCGCGCGCACGCGTTCGGGGAGGCGGCGCTGCGGACGCTGCGCACCATCACACCGTCGGTGGCGGCCGTCGCCGACTCGGCTCGCAACTTCCAGCGCTCGGTCGAGACGGAAGCCCGGGCCACTTTCAGCAGCCTCTTCTGAGCCGCGGCGGGCGAATCACATAGCTGCAACTCGGGCCGCGTCGCGTCCGTATACTCGGGGGCCCATGCCCGACTCGCCGCTGCTCGCCGACCTGAACCCCGCCCAGCGGGAGGCGGTCGCGGCCGTCGACGGGCCGGTGCTGGTGGTGGCAGGAGCCGGCTCGGGGAAGACGCGAGTCCTCACCCACCGCATCGCCCACCTCATACGCGACCACGACGTCTCGCCGTTCTCGATCCTGGGCATCACGTTCACCAACAAGGCGGCCAACGAGATGAAGGAGAGGGTGGGGGCGCTGGTCGGGGGCGTGATCAGGGCGATGTGGGTTTCCACCTTCCACTCTGCCTGCGTCCGGATCCTGCGGCGCGAGGCGCCCCGACTCGGTTACCGGTCGTCGTTCTCCATCTACGACGACGCGGACGCGCGCCGCCTCGTGCAGTACTGCGTCCGGGATCTCGACCTCGACCCGAAGCGCTTCCCTCCTCGCAACATCCGGGCGGCGATCAGCAACGCCAAGAACGAGCTGATCGACTACGAATCGTTCGCGGCCCAGGGGTCCGGCATCTACCACGAGAAGGTCGCGGACGTCTACCGGCTCTACCAGCAGCGCTTGCTCGAGGCGTCCGCGATGGACTTCGACGACCTGCTGATGATCACCGCCGAGCTGTTTGCAGCGTTCCCTGCGGTCCTCGAGCACTACCAGGACCGGTTCCGGTACGTGATGGTGGACGAGTATCAGGACACCAACCACGCCCAGTATGTGCTCGTGAACCAGCTGGCCGGCAAGCACCGCAACGTGTGTGTGGTCGGTGACAGCGACCAGAGCATCTACGCCTTCCGGGGGGCGAACATCCGCAACATCCTGGAGTTCGAGCGCGACTACCCCGACGCCCGGGTGATCCTCCTGGAGCAGAATTACCGGTCAACCGAGACGATCCTCGACGTGGCGAACGCCGTCATCGCCAACAACGCCGGCCGCAAGCCCAAACGGCTGTGGACGGATCTGGGGCGTGGGGAGAATGCCGTTCTGTTCGAGGGGGAGGACGAGCGTGACGAGGCGGCGTTCGTCGCCGAGGAGGTCGCCGTACTCGAGGACGAGGGCAGGCGCCTCGACGAGGTCGCCGTCTTCTACCGCACCAACGCCCAGAGCCGCGTGATGGAGGAGGTGTTCGTCCGTTTCGGCGTCCCCTATCAGGTGATCGGAGGTCCCAAGTTCTACGACCGCCGCGAGGTCAAGGACGCCTTCGCCTACCTGAGGGTGCTGGTCAATCCCGACGACACCGTGGGCATCAAGCGGGTCATCAACGTGCCCAAGCGGGGTATCGGCGATACGACCGTCGGCCACGTCGACCGCTTCGCCGAGGCCGAGGGCATCTCGTTCCACGCCGCGCTGGTGAAGGTCGACGACATCGACGCTCTCCAGCCGCGGGCCAAGGCGAAGATCAAGGAGTTCCTCGGCCTGCTCGATTTCCTGCGGGAGAAGGCGGCCGGTGGCCCGGTCGACGCCGTCAACGCGGTCCTCGGCGAGACCGGCATGGTCGATGCCTATCAGGCCGAGCGGACGATCGAGGCGCTGGGTCGGATCGAGAACCTGAAGGAGATCGTCACCGTGGCGGAGGAGTTCGAGGCCGCCGGGCCGGGCTTGGCTCCCGAGGGGGAGACGTGGGCCGAGATGAGCGGCCTGCGGCGGGTCGAGCTGTTCCTCGAGTCCGTGGCGCTGGTGTCGGAGATCGACGACCTAGAGGATTCGGGCGGAGCAGTCACGCTGATGACGCTCCACAACGCCAAGGGCCTCGAGTTCCCGGTCGTGTTCCTCACCGGCCTGGAGGACGGGGTGTTCCCTCATGTCAGGTCGCTGGGCGACCCCGATCAGCTCGAGGAGGAGCGCCGCCTCTGCTACGTCGGAGTGACCAGGGCCATGGAACGCCTGTACCTCACCCATGCGTGGAGCCGCAACCTGTGGGGCGGCAGCAACTACAACCCGCCGAGCCGCTTCCTCGGAGAGATCCCCAAGCACCTGCTCAAGTCCGCCAAGCGCACCCGCGTCGCCCAGAAGGAGCGAGCCGCCGGGCCGGGCCGCACCGTCGGCGCCGGCGAGATCTCGGCGGGGGACCGGGTCCGCCACACCCACTGGGGTCAGGGCACCGTCGTGGAGGTGCTCGGCACCGGCGACCGGGCCGAGGCTCGCGTCAGGTTCGAGGACGAAGGCGAGAAGCGCCTTTTGCTTGCCTGGGCGCCGCTCGAGAAGGTGTGACGCGGGCGGGCCTCCCCTTGGGGAGGCCCGCCACTGTCGTCGGTCCGGCCGCTACGGACAGGGGGTTCCGAGGAAGTGGAACCCGTCCGTGTAGGCGCAGCCGAACAGCGGATCGGCGACGGCCGCCGGGTCGAGCCAGTCGTCGCCGCCCGGCTTGACCCCCAAGTCCACCCACGCCACCAGGTCGAGGAACGCCGTGGACAGCTCGGCGGCGGTGAAGTCGCAGTGCCCCACGCCGCGGATCGCCCGCTGGACCAGCAGGTCGCTCTTGCCCTTGGCCGCCACCCGTTCGGCGTAGACGACCTCGTTGTGGACCGGCACGAACAGGTCGCCGAGGTTGTGGAGCGTGATCACCGGTACGTCGATGTCGCCGTTGATCGGCGGGACCTGGGCGAGGCCGTTCGGGCTGCGTCCCTGCGGGTCCTGGGCGACCCGCAGGATCTGGTCGTTCAAGGCGGCTTCTTCCGGGGTCAGTGCCGGGTCGGTGTCGAACTGGTAGACGACGTCGGGTGCGCGGGAGCGTGCCGTCGCCGACGCCGAGGCTGAACAGGAAGTCGCCCGGGAAGAACGGCGAGTTCCAGAACAGCCATGCTTCGTCGAAGTTGGGGCGTTTGCCGCCGGAGCGCAGCTCCGTGAGGTTCTTCAGGTTCAGGCCGCCGGCGTTGAGCGCGACCGGCCATCCCCCGGGTACCGCCTCCAGCGCGGCCTTGATCGCCGGCACGGTGCTCCCCAGGTACGCCGCGGGATCGCCCACGGGGAACGACGAGGTGCCCGTCCCGAGCTGTTGCGCCGCCAAGTTGAAGTCCAGGAAGTAGTCGAACAGCTCGAAGTCGCCGACCACGCCGCAGACCGGGACGGCCCCGGCGTAGGTCTTGTACTGCTCGATCGACACGGCCGTGATGTGGCCGCCCATGGAGGCGCCCATGATGTAGACCTGGTCCGGATTGCCGACCAGCCCGTTGAACCGCTTGACGAGCGCGTGGGTGTCCTTGACTCCGACGCTGACGTCGTAGTCGTTGCGGCTGTAGCTGGAAGCGCCCCACGCATACCCCAGCGCGATGAGCAGAGGCCGCAGCGGATGGTCGTCGACCGTCAGCTCCAGGCCGGTGCCCCGGAAGCCGTGCGCCCACATGACGAGGTCGCCGTTCCAGTTGTCGGGCACCTCGATGCGATACCCGGCGCCGCCGTGCACGCCCCAGTAGGCGGTGGCGCCCGGGAGTGCCGAGAACGGGAGCTTGGATTCGTCGACGAAGTACTTGGGCTTGGGGCCGTTTTGGGCGAGGGCGCCTGCGGGCGCCAGGACGAATGCTCCGACGAGCACCGCGGCCGCCAGGACGAGCAGCTTGCGCATGGGACACCTCCAGAGGTCACCGGCACCCTACCGGATTGCCACTCTCCGTGCCTGCCGCCGGCAGCCGACGACCGAGTCGCCGGGTTGCTGCGAGTCGTGTCGGGCTGGGCCGGGTGACGCTTCCGGTAGTCTCCGGACGCCATGCCGATCCGCGTCCTCATCGCCAAGCCAGGGCTCGACGGCCACGACCGCGGTGCCAAGGTGATCGCCAGAGCGCTGCGGGACGCCGGGGTCGAGGTGGTCTACTCGGGACTGCACCAGACGCCCGAACAGATCGTCGAGACCGCGATCCAGGAGGACGTCGGCGGCGTCGGGCTGTCGGTGCTGTCGGGCGCTCACATGACGCTGTTCCCCAGGGTGGCCGAGCTGCTGAGGGAGCGGGGCGCCGAGGACATCGTCGTCTTCGGCGGCGGGATCATCCCCGACGAGGACATCGCCGAGTTGCAGGATGCCGGGCTGGCCGCCATCTTCACGCCCGGCACGTCGCTCGAGGTCATCGCGGAGTGGGTGCTGGAGAACGTGCCCGAGCTCTAGGAAGGGAAGTCGTTGGACCTGTTCGAGTACCAAGGGAAGAGCCTGTTCGCCCGCGTCGGGGTACCGGTGCCCGCCGGCATGGTGGCCACGACCCCGGGCGAGGCCCGGCTGGCGGCGACCAGCCTCGGAGGCAAGGTGGTGGTGAAGGCGCAGGTGCAGGTCGGAGGGCGCGGCAAGGCGGGCGGCATCAGGGTCGCCGATGGTCCCGAGGAGGCCGAGGCCCATGCCGAGGCGATCCTCGGCATGGACATCAAGGGCCACACGGTCCACAGGGTCTGGGTCGAGCGGGCGTCCGACATCGCCGCCGAGTACTACGCCTCGTTCACCCTCGACCGCGCCGCCAAGAAGCACCTCGCCATGGTGAGTGCCCAGGGTGGCATGGACATCGAGGCCGTGGCCGCCCAGAGCCCCGAGGCCGTCGTCAAGCTCCACATCGACCCCGTGGTCGGGCTCACCGAGTGGCAAGCCCGCGAGCTCGTGTACCGGGCGAATCTCGACCGCGGCGCGGGGCGGTCTCTGGCGGCGATGTTCCTCAAGCTGTACCAGGCGTTCGTCGAGCTGGACTGTGACCTGGTCGAGGTGAACCCCCTGATCCTCACCGCCGCGGGGGAGCCGGTGGCGCTCGACGCCAAGGTGACCATCGACGACAACGCCCTGTATCGCCACGCCGACTTCGAGGAGTTCCGGGAGGCATTCGTCCTCGACCCCGTCGAAGCGATGGCGAAGGAGCGCGGTCTCCAGTTCATCAAGCTCGAGGGCTCCGTGGGAATCATGGCCAACGGTGCCGGCCTCGCCATGTCCACCCTGGACGTCGTCGACCTCGTTGGCGGCAGTCCCGCCAATTTCCTCGACGTCGGCGGCGGGGCGCGGGCCGAGACCATCACCGACGCCCTCCAGGTGCTCACGAAGGACGATGCAGTCCGGGTGGTGTTGATCAACATCTTCGGAGGCATCGTCCGCTGCGACCTCGTCGCCGAGGGGATCATGACGGCGCTCTCGCAGACGGAGCTGCCGTGGCCGCTCGTCGTTCGCCTTGACGGGACCAACGCCGCAGAGGCCAGAGCCATCCTCGACGCCGCCGACCCCGAGAGGGTGATCCCCGTCGGATCGATGCGGGAGGGAGCCGAACGAGCCGTCGCCCTGGCAGAAGGAGGTAGCTGATGGCAATCGAGTCTCGGCGGCGGACGGCCGCCGTGCGGCAGCGGCCCCAGCCACAGCCGGCCCGGACGACATAATGGCGATCCTGATCGACCGCGACACCCGCCTCCTGGTGCAGGGCCTGACGGGGCGCGAGGGCACCTTCCACGGTCTCCGTAACCGCGACTACGGCACCAACCTCGTCGCCGGCGTGACGCCCGGCAAGGGCGGCACCGACGTCGACGGCGTGCCGGTGTTCGACACGGTGTCCGAGGCGGTCGCCGCCACCGGCGCCAATACCGCGATGGTGTTCGTACCCCCGGCGTTCGCCGCCGACGCCATCCTCGGCCGGGGGCGGCATCGGCGTGATCGTCGCCATCACCGAGGGCATCCCCGCCCACGACGAGGCGCGGGTGTACAACTACCTGCGGCAGACCACCGGAGCCGTGCTGATCGGCCCCAACTGCCCTGGCGTGCTGTCGCCGGGGAAGGCCAACGTCGGGATCATGCCGCCGGAGATCACTCAGCCCGGGTCGGTGGGCGTCGTCTCCCGGTCCGGCACCCTCACCTATCAGGCGGTGCACGAGCTGAGCCTGCGCGGGATCGGGCAGTCCACCTGCGTCGGCATCGGCGGCGACCCGGTGCCGGGCACGTCGTTCGTCGACATCCTCCAGATGTTCGAGGCGGACCCCGAAACCGAGGCGATGGTGATGATCGGCGAGATCGGCGGCAGCGCCGAAGAGGAGGCGGCGGCCTACGTGTCGGACCACCTCTCCAAGCCCGTCGTCGCCTACATCGCCGGCTTCACCGCCCCGCCCGGCAAGAAGATGGGTCATGCCGGAGCCATCATCTCCGGTTCGCAGGGCACCGCGCTGGCGAAGAAGGACGCCCTCGAAGCCGCAGGAGTCCAGGTCGCAACGTACCCGAGCGACATCGGAGACCTCGTGGCCGGGCTCCTCGGATAACCGAAGCCGGTGACCGAGCTGCTGGCCGGCCTCACGGTCGGCCTCGCCGCCGGCATCTCCCCCGGCCCGCTCCAGACCCTGGTGGTCACCTCCGCTTTGGAGAGGGGCTTCGGGGCCGGCTGGCGGGTGGCCGTGGCGCCGCTGCTGGTCGACGCCCCGGTGGTCGCAGTGGCGGCGCTGCTTGCCAGCTCGGTGCCTTCCGGAGCGCTCAACGGCCTGGGCGTCGTCGGCGGCATCGTGGTCGGCGGCACCGGGCTGTGGTCGCTGGCGAGATCCGGCCGCGCGGTCGCAGCCGAGGACGGGGGCGGCGCCGGGGACGTGTGGCGGGGGATGGTCGTGAACGCCACCAGCCCGCATCCGTGGGTGTTCTGGCTGACGGCCGGCGGGCCGTTGCTGGTGAGCGGGTGGCGCAGCGCTCCGTGGCGGGGCGTGGCCTTCGTGGCGGGCTTCTACCTGCTGCTCGTCGGCAGCAAGGTGGCGCTGGCCTGGGTGGTGGCCCGTAGCCGCCACCTGCTCGCGCAGGCGTGGCGGAGGCGGCTCGTCGTCGCCGGCGGCGTCCTCCTCGTGGCGGGTGGGGCGCTGCTGGTCTGGCAGGGCGCCACCGGTCGGTTCGGCTGACCGGGGCCCGCCCTAAGCTCCCCGACCTGAGGACCGGAGGAGGCAGCATGTTGCCGGTGGCCGTTCTGGTGTCGGGGTCGGGATCCAACCTCCAGGCGATTCTCGATGCCGCCGCCGGCGACCCCGACTTCGGGGCCGAGGTGACCGTGGTCATCTCGGACCGGCCCAGCGTGCTGGCCCTGGAACGGGCCGCCGCCGCCGGCGTCGAATGCGAGGTCGTCGAGTGGGGCGGCGACCGGGGCGCATTCACGGCCGAGGTCTGCGACGTCGCCGAGCGGCACGGCGCCCGGCTCCTCGTTCTGGCCGGGTTCATGCGCATCCTGGCGCCGGAGGCGATGGCGCGCTTTCCCGGAG
>CAYGCW010000042.1:0-13324 GCA_964348465.1 uncultured Acidimicrobiia bacterium
GCGCAATTTGTTCTTGACGATCGTACTGTTTCCCCGTATGATCTCCCAACTCATTACTGTACAGCCGTCAAGTTAATGACGGCCGACGCCCCCGGTGGGCGCACCGAATCGAAAGGGAAGATGTCGTATGGGCTCGATATCGCGTCGCGAGTTCCTCAGCCGCTCGCTGATCGGTGGAGCCGCCGCGGCGGCGTTCCACGTGCTTCCCGCCACCGGCGCGGTCGCCGGGCCGCCGCGGCACCCCCTCGCCCATGCCGACGACCCGGAGGTGCTGCTGCGGTGGGTGCCGGCCGTCTACGACTCCGTGAGGCGCGAGCGGTACAGCCCGCCGAACGCCGCCCGGACGTATGCGTACTTCGGCGTGGCGGCCTACGAGGCGGTGGTGGGCGGGATGCCGGCGCACCGGTCGCTGGGCGGCCAGCTCAACGACCTGTCCGGCCTGCCGGCGGCTGCCACCAATCGTCGCCACGACTGGCCAGCCGCCGCCAACGCCGCCATGGGCCGGATGGCCCCGGCCCTGTTCCCCGGCCGGGCCGTTTCGCTGGCCCAACTCGCCGATCTCGAGAGCACCTTCCTCGCCGAGCGGCGGGCGGCGGTCGCCGACCAAGCCACCGTCGACCGCTCGGTTGCCCACGGACGGGCAGTTGGCGATGTGATCGCGGCCTGGATTGGGCGCGACGGTTGGGCAGGCATCCAGGGGCTTCCCTACACGCCGCCCGTCGGATCCGGCCTGTGGGAGAGCACCCCGCCCAACTTCGGCACCGCCATCGAGCCCTATTGGGAGCAGGTCCGCACCTTCGCGCTCACGCCGGTCACGGCTTGCGCGCCCCCGCCGCCGGTCCCGTTCTCCGAGGACCCGGGGTCGGCGTTCCACGCCGAGGCCATGGTGACATACCAGGCGGGGCTGGCTCTCACCGAGGAGCAGCGACAGACTGCGCTGTTCTGGCGGGACAATCCCGACGGAACCACCGGGCTGCCGTCGGGCCACTGGGCACTCATCGCCCTGATCCTGGTGCGGGGGCTCGGTCACGACCTGGCACGGGCCGCCGAGGTGATGGCGCTGCACGGCATCGCGGTCGCCGACGCGTTCACGTCGTGTTGGACGGAGAAGTACCGCACCAACCTGGTGCGTCCGGTCACCTACATCAAGCGCCACATCGACCCGGCCTGGAACTCCGCCGTCAACACGCCACAGTTCCCCGAATACACCTCGGGCCACTCGGTGGGGTCGGCGGCCGCCGCCACGACCCTCACCGCGCTTCTCGGGCCCGTGCCCTTCACGGACGACACCGGGACCGCCAACGGCTTTCCGGCGCGCGCCTACGGCTCGGTGTGGGCAGCGGCGCAGGAGGCCGCGATGTCCCGGCTGTTCGGCGGCATCCACTACCCGATGGGCATCAGCGCCGGCATCGACCAGGGGGTCTGCGTCGCCGAGCGGGTGCTGGCCAGGGTCAGGACCCACAGAGGCGGACGGGGCTCAACGGGGTGAGCGCGCGCCCACCGCAGGTGCTGGCCATGCTTCAGCCGGCAGCGCCGCTCAGACGACCGCTCAGACGACGCAGTGCACCCACGCCTGGCCGCGGAAGTCGTTGACGAACCGCTTGCGGCGGGGGCACGCCGCGCAGTCGGCGATGGTGACCTTGGGACGCCGCCGCTGGAACGGGCAGCGCACGATCCCGTTGCGCACCTGAATCGCGATCGTGCGGCGAGGCGTGACCTCCAGTGTCCTCATGATGCCGGGGCTCCTCCGATTGTCGGCATGCAGATTACCGAACACATCGGCTCGTAGATAGAGCCCTTCGGCCCTACCGGGCGGCGGCACGCATAGCATGCGCGGCGTGGACGACACCCGCCTCCTCCCGATGTTCCCACTCGGCACGGTGCTGTTTCCGCGCGGAGTCCTGCCGCTGCGCGTGTTCGAGGCTCGCTACCTCCAGATGATCGAAGACTGCACGGCTGCGGACGGCGAGTTCGGGGTGGTGCTCATCGAGCGGGGCGCCGAGGTGGGCGGCGGCGACGAGCGGACCGACCTGGGGACCGCGGCGCGCATCCTCCAGGTCGCCGAACTCGACGGCGGCCATCTGGCCGTGGTGGCGGTGGGCTTGCGCCGCATCGAGGTCAGCTCGTGGCTCGACGACGATCCCTACCCGCAGGCCCTGGTCCGCGACCTGGCCGAGGAGCCGCCCGGCGACGTGGCGGCGCGCCTCACCGCGGCGGAGCAGGGCTTGCGCAAGGTGCTGGCGTTGCATTCCGAGCTGGGCGTCGACGTCGGCGACCTCTCCTTCCGGCTCGCCGCCGACCCCGTGACGGCTTCGTATCAAGCCTGCGCGTTGGCGCCGCTCGGCTCGTTCGACGCCCAGCGACTGCTGCGCCACGGCGACGCCGGCAGCCGGCTCGACGCCCTGAACGTCTTGCTCGCCGATCAGGCGGAGCTCCTGGAGTTGCGTCTCAGGAGCTGACGCGGCCGTGCAGAAACGCCACGTTCCGCCGAGATCGGGACTTCCGGCCGTATCGGACCCCAGGGCCGGCCGATACCAATGAGGCAACCCCGATGCGGTGAGGTGACTCATGGAGACCCTGGTCGGTCAGTCGATGGACGTGCAGGTCGTGGACGGGGAGGGGATGCCGGTCCCCGGCCTCGAGGTCGGCGCCCGCTACCACTACCCCGCCCACGCCGGGACCTGGAACACCGCCGTGACCGACGGCGACGGCTGGGCTCGATTCCGGGACGACCACGTGGAAGCGCCCTCCGAGGTCTGCCTCTACGTGGCCGACCGGCCTTGCGACACGTTCCCGTTCGTCGACGGTATGCGTATCACGCTCGAGCTCTGATCCGTGCCCGGCGCCGAACCTCCGCCACGCGGGACGCCCGCCCGGAGCGGGCCGGAGCGGGTGCGGGCCCGCTACCGGCGGCTACTCGGCGACGCGGCCGATCCCCACGAGTGGGCGTACGCGTGGCGCACCGAGCTGAACCGCGGCGGCTTTCGGGCCGCCGAGTTCCTCATCGACGAAGTGGTCGCGGCCGGTAAGTGCGTCGGCTGCGCGTCGTGCGTCACGATCTGTCCCACCGACGTGTTCGACTACGCGCGCGAGCAGCCGGTCGACGCCCGTGGCGATGCCTGTGTGCGATGCGTGCTGTGCGCCGAGGTCTGCCCGGTGCTGCGGCCCGTCGACAACGACCTCGGCGACCTGGTGGGGTTCTGCGAGCCGGGGAGCGACGACGGGTATGGGCGCTTCGGCGAAGCTCTCTACGCCCGGGCCGCCGACCCGGCGATCCGGGCGCGCGGTCAGGACGGAGGCATGGTGTCGGCGCTGCTGATCCATCACCTCGAGACCGGGCGGCTGGGCGGCGCCGTGCTGGGCGACGTGGAACCCGACAACCGCCAGATCGGCCGGCACAAGCTCGCCACGACCAGGGCGGAGGTGCTGGCCTGTGCCGGCTCGCGCTATACGTACTCGCCCAACACGCTCGCCTTGCGGGAGGCGTTGCGTCATGGGGTCTCACCGCTGGCGGTGGTCGGCGTGCCGTGCCAGGTGGACGGCGTGCGGCTCCAGCAGAACTCCAGCCTGCGCTTGCAGACGGCCAGGTGGTACCGCGACAACATCGCGCTGGTGATCGGGCTCTTCTGCTCGGAGGCGTTCACCCACGAGAGCATCCAGCGCCTGGCGGCTCTCATCGACGTGGCGCCGGAGCGGATCGCCAACATCAACATCAAAGGCAAGGTCGTCGTGCGGCTCGACGACGGCGAAGTGGTGACGTCGTCCCTGCGGGAGTACCGGAGGTGGGCCCGCCCCGCCTGCCTCTACTGCCTCGACTACTCGGCGGAGAACGCCGATCTGGCGGCCGGTGGGATCGGGCGGGACGGGTGGACTTTCACGCTGGTCCGCAGCGATGCCGGCCGCGCCGCCGTCGAGGCGGCCGTGGCCGACGGGTGGCTCGAGACCAGCCCGCTGGAAACACACCCGCGCGGGGCGGAGCTGCTCCGCAAGCTCGCCGCCGCCAAGAAGCGCAACCGGCCCCTGCCGGCGCTCATGCCGACCCTCGACCAGCGGGCTGCGCAGGGGCATCTCGACCCCAAGACCTACTACACCACGGGTCCGGGGGCTTCCTCGGGGCCGGCCAGGGAGGGTCCGTGATGCCCGCACCGCTGCGCGACCTGTCGGTGACGGTGGGCGGACAGGGCGGCGACGGCTCGCTGACCGTCGTCACGCTGCTGGCGCGGCTCCTCGGAAGGCGGTCGTACCACCTCTACACGGCCCGCAGCGTCGGGTCCCGCATCAAGGGCGGGCCGGCGGCGGCGCATCTGCGGGCGGCGGTGGAGCCGGTCGGGTGCCTGGCAGACGAGGTCCACCTCATGGTGGCATTCGACGCCGACGCCGTCACCGCCGCCTCGGGCCGCCTCGCCGGCGACGCGGTCGTCGTGTACGACTCGTCGTCGGGACCGCCACCGGCGCTACCCGCGGGCGCGCGGTTGGTCGAGGTCCCGTTCGGACGCCTGGCGGTGCGGGACCTGCGCCGGGACCTGTTCAAGAACAGCATGGCGCTCGGTGCGGCCGGGGCGATCCTCGGCCTCACGGAGGACGAGATCACCGGTCAACTCGCAGACCGGTTTGGCGGCGGGCCGGTGCTCGCCGGGAACCGCACCGCGGTGCGGCACGGCTTCGAGGTGGCTGAGGACGCCGGTATCCGGGGGTGGTGGCGCCCCGAGCCGCTTCCGGCAGCCGAGCGCGTCCTGATGTCCGGCAACGAAGCGGCTGCGCTCGGCTTCACCGTCGCCGGCGGGCGCTTCTTCGCCGGTTACCCGATCACGCCCGCCACCGACGTGCTGGAGTGGCTGGAAGTGCGGCTCGCGACGCTGGGAGGCGTCGCGGTCCAGGCCGAGGACGAACTGGCGGCCGTCAACATGGCCATCGGGGCGTCGCTGGCGGGCTCACCGGCGATGGTGGCCACCTCCGGCCCGGGCATCGCGCTGATGTCCGAGGCCATCAGCCACGCCGGCGCCGCCGAGGTACCGCTGGTGGTCCTGGACTGCCAGCGGGCCGGCCCGTCGACGGGCATGCCTACCAAGCCCGAGCAGAGTGACGTGGGGATGCTCGCGTTCGGCGGGAACGGCGACTACCCGCGGATCGTTCTGGCACCCGGCGGGCCTGAGGACGCTTTTCACCTGACCGGGCTGGCCACCCGCCTCGCCGAGCGGCTCCAGGGGCCGGTGTTGGTGGCCCTCGATCAGGCCGTGGCCCAGGACGCCGCCACCACCGCCCCGTTCGACCTGGACGCGGCGCCGGCCGACGGGCATCGGCGCCTCACCGCCGCCGACCTCGCCGGTCTGACGGAGTACCGGCGCTACCTCATCACCGAGGACGGCATCTCGCCGCGGGCCGTGGTCGGCACGCCGGGCGGGGTCAGCCTGACCACCGGCAACGAGCACGACGAATGGGGCCGGGTGTCCACCGACCCCGCCAACCGGCGGCGGATGATCGAGAAGCGGGCCCGCAAGGTCGAGTCGCTGCGCAGCGAACTGCCGTCCGGACGCTGCTTCGGGACGCCCGGGGCGCGCCTCGGGCTCCTCGGTGTGGGCATGGAGGCCGGGGTCATGGCCGAGGCCGCTCGCATGCTGTCGGCCGGCGGCCTCCCGGTGCGCGGGCTCCAGCCGCGCACCCTGTGGCCGGCTCCGACCGACACGCTCGCCTTCGTGGAGGAGAACGACGTGACCTGTGTCGTGGAGCACAGCCACGGCGCCCAGCTGGTCGCGCTGCTGTCGGCGGCCGGCGCCCCGCGTTCCCGGATGCGCAGCATCACGCGCTACGACGGGGCGCCGTTCCGGCCGGTCGAGCTGGCGGCGCTCGTGGAGGAGGAGGTGGGGTGACTTCCGCCGAACCCCGCACGTACCCGCCGGCGCCGCCGATCTGGTGTGCCGGGTGCGGCCACTACGGCGTCCAGGCTGCCCTCGAGTGGGCCTTCGACCGCCTCGGGCTCGCTCCTCATGAGATCGTGGTCCTGGCCGGCATCGGGTGCTCGGGGACCGTCCAGAACAACATGGGGACGTACGGCTATCACGCGCTGCACGGCCGGGTCTTGCCGACCGCTACCGGCGTCGTGCTCACCAATCCCGACCTGACCGTGGTCGCGGTTGGTGGCGACGGCGACGGCTACGCGATCGGGGCCGGTCACCTGGTCCATGCTTTCCGCCGCAACGCCGGAATGGTCTACGTCGTCATGGCCAACGGCGTCTACGGCCTGACCAAAGGCCAGCCGTCGCCGATGGAGTCCGTCGGGCGCCCGCAAGCGGCCGAGACCGGGTTCGATGCGATCAGGCTCGGGCTGGCCATCCCGGGGACGACCTTCCTTGCCAGAGGCTTTGCCCGCTACCCGGAGCAGCTCCGGGACCTTACCGAGGCGGCGCTCCGGCATGCGGCGGCGGGGCACGGCTTTGCGTTCCTCGAAGTCCTGTCGCCATGCGTCGCCTACCACGACACGTACGCCTCGTGGGACCAGGCCGTCGTCGACCTCGCGTCGAACTCGGCCCACGACCCGAGCGACCGGGTGCGGGCCACCGTCCTCGCCACCCGGCTCGCCGAGGAAGGGCGGATCCCCACCGGCCTCGTGTACCGGCGCGCCGGGACTCCGTTCGAAGCCGGGTGGGCCGCGGGCCGCGCGGCGGCACCGGTCGGGGAGGCCGACCGGCGCGTCCGCTACCGGGCGATGCTCGCCGAGTACCGCCTCTGAGCGCGGTCCGTCACCTGCGCTGATCGAACCGCCACAGCCCTGCATGGCGAGCCGCGGCGTACGCCCGCTCCATGTCGGAGCGGCCCGGGTGCCGGTCGATGTCGGCGTACCGTTCGTTGCCGGGGACCTTGTGGTCGGGGCGGTACTGACCCATGACGTTCACGTACGTGTCGGGAGACAGCTCGTCGGCGAGCCACCGGAAGATCGCGGCGGCCTCGTCCGCCTGGCCGGGCATGACCAGGTGCCGGACCAGCACGCCGCGCCTGGCGAGGCCGTCGGGCCCGAAACGGAGCACACCGACCTGGCGGTGCATCTCGGCGATGGCCGCCCTGGCGACTTCGGGGTAGTCCTTGGCTCGCGCCAGCCGGCGGGCGGTCTCCGGCTCCCAGAACTTGAAATCGGGCATGTAGATGTCGACGAGGCCGTCCATCAGGCGCAGTGACGCCGTCGAGTCGTAGGCGCTGGTGTTGTAGACGATCGGGACCTTCAGTCCCCGGTCGACGGCGACGGCGATGGCCTCGGCGACCTGGGGCGCCACGTGCTCCGGCGTCACGAAGTTTATGTTGTGGCAGCCGGCCTCCTGGAGCCGCACCATCAGCTCCGCCAGTCTCTCGGCCGGAAACTCCACCCCACCTGCGCCCTGTGAGACGTCCCAGTTCTGGCAGAAGACGCAGCGCAGGTTGCAGTAGGCGAAGAAGATCGTGCCCGAGCCCGCCCAACCCCGCAGGCAATCCTCCTCGCCGAAGTGGGCGAACGCCGAGGCGACCCGGGCGTGGCGACCGGTATGGCACAGCGCCACCTCGTCGGCCAGCCGGTCGTTGCCACAGTTGCGGGGGCAGACGCGGCAGGCGGCCAGCTCCCGGTGGGCGGCCGCCACCTTGGCGGCCATGGCGCCGCGCCGGGCGGTGCCGAGGTAGGCGGGCTCGAAGTCCTCGATCAGGAAACGCTGCTCGACCGTGGCCCTCGTCATGAGCCGAGCGTAACGCCCGCGGCCGCGCCCGGTCAGGGGAGGGACGGCCCCGGCCGCCGGGACCTTCGGTCCCGCCCGGCCTGGCAAGATGGCCCTCGCCGCCCGCCGGGCCGAAAGGAGCAGGAGTGAGCACGGAGCCGATTCGCATCGCCAACTGTTCGGGCTTCTTCGGAGACCGGCTGGCAGCGGCCCGGGAGATGGTGGAGGGCGGGCCCATCGATGTGCTGACCGGGGACTGGCTGGCGGAGTTGACGATGCTGATCCTCGCCCGGACCCGCATGAAGCGGCCCGGCGGGGGCTACGCCCGCACCTTCGTGACGCAGATGGAGCAGGTGATGGGCACCTGTCTCGACCGCGGCATCAAGGTCGTCTCCAACGCCGGCGGGCTCGACCCCGACGGGTGCGCGGCGGCGGTGGCCGAGGCCGCCGAGCGCCTCGGTCTGGCGCCGGTGGTCGCCTACGTCGACGGGGACGACCTCATGCCGCGCATCGCGAACCTGGTCGCGGGCGGCGACCTCCGGCCGCTCGGCGGCTCGGACCTCGGCCAACCCGGCGCGTACCTCACCGCCAACGCCTACCTGGGCTGCTGGGGGATCGTGGCGGCGCTCGAGCAGGGCGCAGACATCGTCATCACCGGCCGGGTCACCGACGCCGCAGTGACCTGCGGCCCGGCCGCCTGGCACCACGGGTGGGCACGGGACGACTGGGACGCTCTGGCCGGCGCGGTGGTGGCCGGCCACGTCCTCGAGTGCGGCGCCCAGGCGACCGGGGGCAATTACTCGTTCTTCACCGAGGTCCCCGGCTATGCCGAGCCGGCCACGACGCGGTTCGGCTTTCCGTGGGCAGAGGTCGCCGCCGACGGGTCGGCGGTGATCGGCAAACACGACGGCACGGGCGGGGAGGTATCGGTGGGGACGGTCACCTCGCAACTGCTGTACGAGATCGCCGGGCCGGCGTATCTGGGCCCGGACGTCACGGCCCGGTTCGACACGATTCGCCTCGAAGAGGCCGGCCCCGACCGGGTACGGATCTCAGGCGTGCGCGGCGAGGCGCCGCCGCCGACGCTCAAGGTCGGCATCACCGAGTTGGGAGGCTTCCGCAACTCGTTCGAGGTGGCCTTGACCGGACTCGACATCGAGGAGAAGGCTGCCTTCGCCCGCGCCGCGTTCTGGGACGCCTGCGTTCACGCGCCCGAGGACTTCGCGGCGGTGGCCGACAGGGTCATCCGCACCGACAAGCCCGACGCCGCCGCGAACGACGAAGCCACCGCCGTGTGGCGGCTGACGGTGAAGGACCCTGACGAGCAGAAGGTGGGCCGGGCGTTCTCGAGTGCCCTCGTAGAGACCGCCCTGGCGTCCATCCCCGGGTTCTACGGGTTGAGCGGCGGTCCGGCGGCCGCCAGGCCGTACGGCGTCTACCGGGCCGCGGCGGTGCCGGCGGCCCTGGTGCCGCAGCAGGTGCATCTCCCGGGGGGCGAGCTGCAACTGGTCGAGTCGGCGGCGCCGGCGGCCGACGTGACGGTTGCCTCGCCCGCAGCGCCGGCCGCGGCGTCGCCAGGCGGTCCCGCAAGGCTTGCGCCGCTGGGTGCGGTGGCGGGGGCGAGGTCGGGGGACAAGGGCGGCGACGCCAACCTCGGCGTGTTCGCGAGAACCGACCAGTCGTGGGCTTGGCTCGACGCCTTCCTGACCGAGGACAGGCTGCGCGAGTTGCTGCCGGAGACGGCTCCCTTGCCGATCGACCGCCATCGCCTGCCGAACATCAGGTCGCTCAACTTCGTCATCCACGGGCTGCTGGAGGAGGGCGTCGCCGCCTCCACGCGGCGCGATGCCCAGGCGAAGAGCCTGGGGGAGTGGCTGCGGGCGCGCGTGGTGGAGGTGCCGGTCTCCCTGTTGTCCTAGCCGGGCGTAGGCTCGACGCGATGGGCTCCGCAGGAGGCGACCGGTACAGATCTTTGCGGCGCGGGCCGGCCGGCGTCCTAGAGCCCGGGTCGAGGGAGGAGGTGGCCGGTGGCCGTCTTGAATCTGCCTGAGGGGTTCCGGCGCGTCGCCGCCGCCGACGTGCCCGTCGGCGAGGCCTCCGAGTTCGTGAGGACGGTGTTCATGGCCGAGTCGGGCCGGCCGTTTCTCTCGGAGCAGAACCTCGCCACCTTCAGGGCTGCGCCGTTCATCGACGAAGAGAGCGACTTCGCGTGCGTGCGGGACGCTGCGGGACGACTCGCCGGGCTGGCGGTGGTCTGGAGCCGGCCCCCGCACGTCGACCCGGGGTGCTTCGCCGCCGTGGCCCCGCGGCACTACGACCGTGGGCTTGGCTCGGCGCTGCTGGCGTGGCAGGAGGCACGGGCCAGGGAGCAGTCGACCGCGGCGCCCGCGGGCGCCGCGGTGGCGATGCTGGCGCTCATCGACGCCCACCACGAGCGGTCCGTGCAGCTACTCACCGAGCACGGCTTCACCCCCGACCGCTTCTTCATCACCATGGAGATCGACTTCGACGAACCGCCGCCGGCTCCGGTGTTCCCGCCGGGCCTGGAGCTGCGGGAGTTCACCGAGGACCAGCTGGTGGCCGGTGCAGCGGCCCAGGTCGACGCGTTCCGGGACCACTACGGCTTCGTCGAGCGGCCACTGGAGGAGCGGCTCGTCGATCTGCGCCACACCATCAGCCGGCCGGACTTCGACCCCTCCCTGTGGTGGCATCTCTACGAAGGCGACGAAGCGGTGGCCAACCTGTGGTGCTCCGGCGATCACGAGGGTGATCGGACCGTGGGGTACGTCGGCAGCCTCGGGGTCCGCAAAGCATGGCGGGGCCGTGGCCTCGGCCGGAACCTGCTGCTGCACGCCTTCGGCGAGTTCTACCGGCGCGGCCGGCGCGGCGCGGCGCTCGACGTGGACGCCCAGAGCCTCACCGGTGCCACCGGTCTCTACGAGTCGGTGGGCATGACCGAGACCTACCGCAACGCGGCCTACGCCAAGGAGCTGCGGCCGGGCCGAGACTTCGCCGTTCGAGCGCTCTGACGTCCCGCTCCCCCGGCCCGCGGCTACAGCTCGCCGCGGTCGTCCTTGTCCTCGTCGTAGTAGTCGAGGCGGTCGACGGGCACGACGAGCGACGTCATCAGGTTCATCACGTGGGACGTGATGCGCTTGAGATAGCGGTAGTAGAGCGCCCGCGCGACGGCAGCCGAGGCCGGCCCCGTGGAGTGGTAGGCGGCCTTGACGTGGGCGTCGTAGTCGTCGAGGAAATCGTCGGCCTTGGAGATCAGCTTCTCGGCGCGGTCGACGTCGCGCTCCTCGAAGACCTCTGCGGCGTCGTCGATGAGCTGGCCGACCGCATCGGTGTACCGCTCGAGCTCCTCGCGGTCGGGGGCCGTGCTGAAGTCCTCGCCGTATCTGGCGATGTCGTAGAGGTTCTTGGCGTAGTCGCCGATGCGCTCGACGTCCTTGACGACGCTCATATACGCCAGCACCAGTGGGACATCGGCGCCGGGCACGACCGAGGAATGGAGGAGAAGGGCTCGCCGGACTTCTTGTTGAGCGACGTTGATCTCGCGGTCGGTGCCCTTGACGGCGTTCTTGGCCTGCTTCGACTTCCCGCCTCCAAACACGGCCTCGGTGGCTGCGTCGTAGACCGCGCGGGCGTTGTGCAGCATCTCGACGAGCTTGGCCTCCACCGCCTCGATCGAGGAGTGGTCCATTCGTTTGAAGAAGTCGAGGACCATGGTTCAGCTCTCCTGGGTCACAACACGACGATACCGATGATCGGCAGGATCAGGAACACGCCGACGAGATACGCCAGCGCCAGCGCCTTGCGGGTTATGGCGAGATCGGCCAGCCATTCGGCGAGCCGCACCGGCACGTACCGCACCTTCGGCCACGGATAGAGCAGCACGATGCCGGCGAGGTTGAACAGCGTGTGGGTGACGGCGATCGTCAGGCCGTCGATGGCGCCGGCTCCGAGCGCCGCCAGCAGCGCCGTGATCGTCGTCCCGATGTTGGCACCCAAGGTGATCGGGTAGGCGTTGCGCACGAGCAGGATGCCCGACGCGCACAGCGGGATCAGGATCGACGTCGTGATACTCGACGACTGGACGGCAATGGTGACGACGGTACCGACGATCATGCCGATCAAGCCGCTGCGCGCCAGCGCCGCGTTGAGAGAGCGCTCGATCCGGTCCGCGACCAGCTCCCGCATGTTCCGGGTGATCAGTGTCAGCGTCACGAAGATCAGGCCGATGCCCACCACCAGGCTGACGATCGCCAGCGCGTCGGTGTTCGATGTGAACACTTCGAAGAACCCCTCGAAGCGGTCGGCGAGCCAGGAGACCGCCGACTTGACCGGGCTCTTGAACGAGCCTCCGAGCTCGCCGCCGCCCGACACGAAGCGGGCTATGGCACTCGCCGATTCGGACAGGAAGCCGGTGATCACCTCGAGCGGCAGCAGCAGCGCCACCGCGATCACGTTGAAGAAGTCGTGCATGGTGGCGGCGGCGAACGCCCTGCGGAACTCCTCGGACCGGCGGATGTGCGCCACCGACACGATGGTGTTGGTGACCGTCGTGCCGATGTTGGCGCCCATGATCATCGGGACGGCGGTTTCGACGCTCACGACACCTGAGGCGACCAGACCGACGATCGTGGCGGTCGTGACCGACGACGACTGGACGAGCACCGTCGCCAGCACTCCGACGAACAGGCCGGCGACCGGGTTGCCGACGTTCTCGAACAACGCGTCGGTGAAGTCGCTGCCCAGGCCCTTGATGCCACCCTCGAGCAGCTTCACGCCGCCGAGGAAGAGGTAGAGGAGGAGTACGACCACCGCTGCCCGCAGCAGTGCCGGGACCTGGAGGCGCTGGGTGTCTGCCGGCTGCGCTGTTGACATCAGCCGGCACGATAGGCAACGGCGCGCCGCAACATCCCGGCAGCGGCGTATCGTTGGCGTCGAGGTGAAACCATGGGGCTGAGCAGACTTGCCGGCATCGCCACCGCGGTGGTGTTGATCGCCGCCGCATGCGGAGACAGCGGCACCACCACCACCGTCCCGCCGGCCACCGCCCCCCCGGCGACCACCCCGCCGGCGACGACGGCTCCGACGACGCTGCCCCCCGCCCCGACGACCACGCTCCCGCCAACTACGGAGCCGCCTCCGCCGGCTCTCGACGCCGGGGACGTCGTCACCATCGGCGGCCTCGGCCCGGTCAGGGTCGGGATGAGCGTCGAAGAGGCGACCGCCGCCGCCGGCCTGTCGCTCGTCGGCGAGCCGGACATCAACCCCGACTGCTACTTCGTGGTGCCCGAGGGCCTGCCCGGCGTGCTCTTCATGGTGACCGACGGGACCATCGCCAGGGTCGACATCACCGAAGGGAGCATCACGACGCGCTCCGGGGCCGGTATCGGGTCGACCGAGGACGAGATCACGGCGATGTTCCCCGACAAGATCGAGGTTTCCCCGCACGCCTACGTCGACGGGAACTACCTCACGTTCGTCCCGGTCGACCCCGGCGACGACCAGTACCGCGTCGTGTTCGAGACCGACGGGAGCGCGGTCACCTCCTACCGGGCGGGCCGCATCCCAGAGGTGGAGTTCATAGAGGGCTGCGCGTAGCGGTCGGTCACCGTTCGGGCCGCGTTCGTGCCCCC
>CAYGCW010000043.1:0-13117 GCA_964348465.1 uncultured Acidimicrobiia bacterium
GAGCCGGCTTGGCGGCTCGATGTCTGGTCGCGGTCATTCGGGGGCTCCTCGGCTGGCCTTGCCACCGAGTCTCGCGTCGCCGGCCGCCGAGCGGTAGGGCCGTTGGGAGTCGGGGCGGGTGCCGGAGGGCCTAGCGGACCTTTGCCGGCCGCGCCACGGCGAGGAAGACCACGATCATCACGAAGGCGCTCAGCGCCATGTAGGGGATGGTGATGAACCCGAAGCGCTCCACCCAGACCGCCGAGCAGGGGATGCCGACGCCGCAGGTGGCGCTGGTCTCGAGGTCGGGGAAGCGCTGGAGCAAGTAGTGGTAGGCGGAGAGGACGCCGCCGATGGCGGCGAGGGGAAGGGCGAAGCGGCGCCCGCCGGCCCGGTCGTTGCGGAGCGCGGCCGTCCCGAGGATCACGACGAGCGGATACATGGCGATCCGCTGGTGCCAGCAGAGCAGACACGGCTCGAAGCCGGCTACCTCGGAGTAGTAGAGGCTGCCGGCGGTGGCGACGACAGCGATGATCCACGCGGCGTCCACCCCCGGCCCGGCGAGCGCGGCCTTGATGGCACCCCAGCGCCGGCGCCATCCACCGGAGCCGGCCGACAGGGCCCTGGTCCCGACGATGCCGACCGTGGCGGCATTGCACGCCAGTGCCAGCACGGCGAAGAACGTGGTCCAGGTCTGAGCGCTCATCCGCAACGGAGGCTAGGTCATGGCCCGGGCAGAGACGGGCGTTGTCGTCCCGGCCAGCCAGGCAAGGATCGCCCGCACGGGATAGTCTCAGCAGGCGAGCACCAGCAGGGGTGATCTCATGACGGGCCAGTCGTCGGCGATGGGGACGGCCATCGGGACGGTGGTGGCGGCGGTCGTGGCGCCGACGATGATCCTGGTGACGGCGGCGGTCCTCGTCGTTGCCCTGGACTCTGCGCCGACGCCGCCGATGCTGGCCGAGATCCCCCCTGGGTCGGAGTTGCCGATCGCCGGGGTGGCGCTGTCGGCCGCAGACGACACTCTCTACGAGGGCATCGAGATCCAGGACCTGTGCCAGCTCGGCGGCGACGACACGGCCCGATTCCTCGCCACCGGGGCGCGTATCCAGCTCACGGTCGACGTCGTTCGCGGGAGGGGATCGATCATCATGACCGGCGCCGACCGTCGGGAGGGCGACGTGGCAACGGCTGCGGTCGACACCGACCGCACGGTCGCCTTGGAGGGCAAGATCACTCCGGCCGACGGCAGGGGCGATCCGGTGCAGTACATCCTCACCGCCAACTGTGACATCCCCACCGACGAGGAGGGCAAGCGCGCCTTTCCGTAGGGCGAAGTTTGGCTCGAGGTCGGATCGGGGAGGCTGGTTCCAGTCGCCGGACTTTCTGGAGGGAACCGGGTGCTCAAGTCATTCCGTCATAGGGCCGACAACAGAGACTCAAGGACACGCCATGAAGATCCTCCACAACGGTCAGCAGAACGAGATCACCGGTTGGTTCGTCGATCTCCACGGCCATCAGCTCTTCATGCGCCGCGGCGACCTCGCCCCCATCTGCCCGCACTCGGGCCCCTCGCCGGCTCTGTGGCGCCTCATCCGTGAGGTGGCGGACATCCGCACCGCCCAGTAGGGGTCGGCAGGACGGTTCCGGTGAGAGCGTAGAGTGGCATCTCTTCGGTCCGTCGGAACGCGGTCGTCGTGTCGCCCGCGGAGCCACCGGCTCGGGCCGGCCTCGGCCGATTGCACGAGCCGCGCCGCTGGTGGCCCCCCGTCGACGTGCGGGAGGCGCTGAACCGGCCTCCCTTCTGAGAGTCGCGCCGCGGGTCAACGAGCGGGGATGAGGGGCAGCGGCGCGGGCGACGGTCGGGGGCCGCGCCCCGGTACCATGGCCGACGTGAGGTGCGTGTGATGGGCGCGGTAGCGGTCGGAGCGCTGCTGTTCGCCGTGCTCCTGCTGATCGTCGCCGCCATGGTGCTCCAGGAGGTCCGCAAGCACCCAACGACGGAGGTGATCTACGTGCTCGAGGAGGTGGTGCCGTTCGTGTACCGGAGGCTCTCGGACGAGGCACTGGAGCGGCTCGACCGCGACGACGTTCACCGGATCCTGGAGTGGGAGGTCGCCTACCTCCAGGGCCGGGACCGGCGCGCCACGGACAACGGCCCGCCGCCGATCGCCGGCAGCGACCTGGCTCGTGACTTCGTGCTCGCGCGCACGGCCGAGGAAGGACTCTCCTACCGCCCTATCGACGTCGACGAGGTCCTCGCCAAGGAGGCCGAGTACCTCGCAGAGATCGGCGCCGTCGGCCCGATCGCCGTGGAGGGAAGTCCATGATCGTTCGCTGCGGCGCCTGCCGGACCCAGTTCGACGTTCCCGGCCCCGGCCGCTTCCAGTGCCCGACCTGCGGCGCCACCAACGCCGTCGGTGGCAATGCGGCTCCCGGCGCCGGAGGTGCAAGCGGCCTGGCCGGGGTCGCCCCGCCCCCGCCGCCCCCCGAGCCGCCGCCTGCCAACGTGGGCCGGGTCGCCTGCCCGGAGTGCTCGTTCGAGTTCTACGTAGGGGAGATCGAAGTCGCCACCTGCCCCAACTGCGGCGCCGAGGTCCAGGTCGGGAGCGAGGAGTGAGCCGCCGGGAGGACTGGGAGCGGGCCTACGACGAAGCTCCCAAACGGCGCGACCGCTTCACCACGCTCTCCTTCGAGGACACGCCCGCTCTCGGTCTCCCCGAGGCCGGCGACCCGCGCGCGCGGATCGGCTACCCCGGCGCCTACCCGTTCACCCGGGGCGTCCATGCCACCGGCTACCGGGGCCGCCTGTGGACGATCCGTCAGTTCGCAGGGTTCGCCTCCGTCGAGGAGACCAACGAGCGCTTTCGCTACTTGCTGGACGAGGGGCAGCACGGCCTCTCGGTCGCCTTCGACATGCCGACGCTGATGGGCCTCGACTCCGACGATCCCATGGCTCACGGCGAGATCGGCCACTGTGGCGTCGCCATCGACACCGTCGAGGACATGAAGGCGCTCTTCGCGGCAATCCCCCTCGGTGACGTGTCCGTGTCGATGACGATCAACGGCCCCGCCCAGACCCTCTTCGCCTTCCTGCTCGTGGCCGCCGAGGAGCAGGGCGTGGACTGGGCGGACCTGCGGGGCACCCTCCAGAACGACATCCTCAAGGAGTACATCGCTCAGAAGGAGTGGATCTTCCCGCCCGAGCCCCATCTCCGGCTCATCAACGACATGATCGAGTTCTGCTCGGACCGCGTTCCGCAGTGGAACACGATCTCGATCTCGGGCTACCACATCCGCGAAGCCGGGGCCACGGCGGTCGAGGAGCTGGCCTTCACGCTGGCCGACGGGTTCGCCTACGTCGAGTCGGCGGCCCGGCGAGGCCTCGACGTCGACGTGGTCGCCGCCCGGCTCTCGTTCTTCTTCGACGCCCACATCGACTTCTTCGAGGAGATCGCCAAGTTCCGGGCCGCCCGGCGTATCTGGGCCCGCTGGATGCGCCACCGCTACGGGGCCCGGGAAGAGCGCTCGTGGAAGCTGCGCTTCCACACCCAGACGGCCGGCGTCTCGCTGACCGCCCAGCAGCCCGAGAACAACATCGTCCGCACCACCGTCGAAGCGCTCGCCGGCATCCTCGGCGGCACCCAGAGCCTCCACACCAACGCTCTCGACGAGGTCTACGCCCTCCCCACTGCCAGAGCCGCCGAGATCGCCCTCCGCACCCAGCAGGTGCTCGCCGAGGAGACCGGCGTCGCCGACACCATCGACCCGCTCGGAGGGTCGTGGTACGTGGAGGAGATGACCGACCGCATGGAGGCCAAGGCCGAGGAGGTATTCGCCCAGATCGAGCGCATGGGCGAGGGTTCGATGCTCGACGGCGTGCTGCGCGGCATCGAGGAAGGCTGGTTCCAGTCGGCGATCGCCGACTCGGCCTACGAGCTGGAGAAGTCGATCACCTCGGGGGAGCGGGTCATCGTCGGCGTCAACAAATACGTCAAGCAGGACGAGGATCCGATGGAGATCCTGCGCATCGGCAGGGAGCTGGAGGAGCAGCAGCGCCGCCGCCTCGCCGGGGTGCGGGCGGACCGCGACCTCACTGCGGTCACCTCGGCACTGCGGGCCGTCGAAGAGGCGGCCGCCGGGGACTCCAATGTCATGCCGCTGCTGGTCGACGCCGCCCGCGCCCGAGCCAGCGAGGGTGAGATCACCGCCGCCCTCAAATCCGTGTTCGGCGGCTACCGGGAGCCCCCCCGTGTCTGACGCTGCCCGCCGCCGGCGGCTGCGGGGCGGACGCCTCTCGGGGGCGCTGCTCGCGGTCTACTTCGCCCTGGCCCCCAGCACCGTTCCGGCGTGGCGGCTGGACTCTCGGTTCCGGCCGGTGGCGGTGCTCCACGTAGGCGAGCCCACCCGGGCGCTCGGGGTGCGTCCGCCCGCCTGACCGCCCGCTACCATCTCTGCCGTTCCCCCACTATTTCCGGACGGTTGCTTGTGGCCTTTGCCGATACCCCCCCGACGATCGACGCCGACCCCGAGAGCGTCCACGACGCCCTCATCACGTTCTTCAACGCCCGCGACTTCGAGGGCTTCGCGAGCCTGCTCGCGCCCGACGTCGACTGCCCCCATTTCGAGGCCGTCGCTCCCGGTGGAGTGTCCGAGGCCTTCAACGACGTCGCTCTTCGGTATCCCGGCATCTTGATGACGCGGGGCGAGATCGACGACGACCCGGTCGCCGTGCTGTGGAGCCCGGCTCCTGCGCCCGGCGCCCACGGCCGCCAGGAGGGGACGTTCCACCGCATGGGCGTGCTCTCGTTCACCTACACCGACGGCAACGAGACCCTCGTGGACCACATCGCCTACGACGACGATCCCGATCCGCTGGAGAACCTCCTCGCCGAGGAGCCCGATCCGGGCGACCTCCCCGAGGGCGTCGACTGGATGGAATGGGAGGCCGGTGAGCTGTACGACGCCGAGGACTGAGCGCAAGTTCGGCGCGGCCGTGGTCGCCTTGGCCCTGGCCGCCCTGTTCGCGGTGGTCGGCGCCGCCTGCGGTGACGACAGCGGCGGCGATGGCACCGGGCCCGACGTGTCGTTCGGCTCCGGCTCGATTCCCGACCCGGTTCCCGAGGACTTCCCGATCCCGCCGGGAGCCATCATCGGCTCGACGCTCGTCGACCGAATCAACAACCGCACCGAGCTCGAGATGCGGCTACGCGACGACCAGGCCACCACCGCCCAATACTTCACGGTGAACCTGGTCAACCGCGGCTTCGTCATCGATGACTCCCGCCAGGAGACCGGTGGGCGGTGGGTCATCGATTTCCGGCGCGCCGACCTGCGTGGCTCGGTGCTGATCATCGTGGCCGCCCCCGGGTCCTCGCAGGTGGTGCTGGACCTCAACGTCTCGTGACCGGGCCGCGCGTCGGCGTCTCCCTCGTCGACGGCCGCCTCGGCGTCGGCGAGCTGGCCGAGGCGGCGGCCGCCGCGGAACGGGCCGGTTATCAGACCCTGTGGACCAACGAGACGGCAGGCCGGGACGCCTTCGGGGTGCTGGCGTCATGGACGGCCGCCACCCGGACGGCTCGGCTCGGGATCGGCGTCTCGCCCGTCTATGCCCGGCCGCCGGTAACGGCCGCCGGCGCCGCCGCCGCCCTCACCGCCGCCACCGGCCGCCGCCTCGTCCTCGGCATCGGCTCCGGGCATGCCGTGGCGGCCCGCCGCCAGTTCGGCGTGGAGCATTTGGCCCCGCTCGCCGCCGTGCGCGACTACGCGGCGATCCTGCGGGCCCTACTCGCCGGAGAGCGGGTCGCCCATGACGGCGAGGCGTTCCGGGTCGGAGGCGTGCAGCTCCCCGAAGCACCGCCGGGCCCGATCCCGGTGGTCGTCGGGGCGATGGGGCCGCGCATGCTGGCGTTGGCCGCCGACTGCTGCGACGGCGTCCTCGTCAACTGGACCACCGCCGCCAAGCTGGCCGAGCTGGCTCCGGGGCTGCGCCGGCGGGCCGGCCGCCCCTTCGAGGTGTCCGCGTACGTGCGGGTCGCTGCCGCCACCGACGCCGATGCTGCCCGCCGGGCGCTGGCGACCGATTTCGCCGGCTACCTGAGGCTGCCCGCCTACCGCTCCCACCTCGCCCGCCAGGGCTTCGACGAGACCGCCGCCGCAGTCGGCGCGGCGTGGGAGGAGGGCGGGCAGGAAGCGGCGGCCGCTGCCATCTCCGGCGACGTGCTGGCCGGGTTCGGGGCGTTCGGGACTCCCGACGAGTGCCGGGCGATGCTCGAACAGTATCGTCATGCCGGCATCGACGAAGTGGTGGTGCGCCCGGTCCCGGTGGGCCGAGGCGGCATCAGGGAGGCGGCCGATGCCGTCGCCCCGGGAGCGGGAGGAGGCTGATGGGCCGGCTGCGGCATTTCGAGGAGCACCGCTACGTGGGGACCCGGGACGACATGTACGTCTACGACTGCGACGACGACGCCCAGTTCGCGGCGCTGGAGGCGAGGGTGAAGCAGGAGCAGCTGGTCGACGCCAAGCTGCTCCAGGCTTTCGGGCCCGACACCCTTCCCGAGGCGCGCAATCGCGGCTTCCGCCCGATCGGCAGTTGAGGCCGCGCCGGCGTCCAGGTCGCTCGTCCCGGCAGATGGCAGTCCGGCGGGGTCAGATGAACAGCGGGCCGAGGCCGCCGGTCTCCGTCGAGCCGGCGGCGAACACCGCGATCGCCATGCCGAGCAGCACCAGCAGCGCTGCGATCACCAGCGCCATCCGGGCCCGGGCCGTCGCCTGCGGCGCCGCGGCCGCCTCCGGCCGCTCGGGAGGCAGCACGCGGCCGGCGAGGCGGGCGAGGTCGGCCTCGAAGGTGGCGCCTCCCATGTGCAGGGCCGGGTAGGCGACCAGGTTACGGATCTCGGCCGGCAGCATTTCGTCGGCAGGCATCGGCGCCCCGTCCACGAGTACCGGGACCAGGTCGATCCCGTGCCGCATCGCCGCCGCCAACACGTCCACCAGCTCCCGGTCCGGCCCGCCGCCGTCGAGGAAGCGGGGCCCGATCAGCGCCACTACTGCGCCGAGCGCCGTCACCCGGCCGAGCGTGCCCGGGCCGGTGCCCTCGCCGGCGACGTCCGCCAGGTCCAGGTGCCAGACGGCGGCGTGGCCGGCCTCCATCCACCGCTGGATGCGGGATGCCCAGGAAGCGGTGTCGTCCCGGCGGTAGGCGATCAGGACCGGTCCCATTCGGTGATGATGCCACACGCCGATAAGGTGGCCCGGTGAACCTGCGCCGGGCCTCCGCGCTCCTCGCCCTGATCGCTCTCGTGAGCGCTGCGTGTGGCGACTCGGCGAGCACCACGACCGGCGGCTCCGCAGACGGCGCTCAGGCCGCCACGGCTGCCCCGACGACCACCGCGGTTCCGCCGACCAGCACGACGCTGGCGACCACGACTACGACCCGGCCGCCGGCCGGGCTGCCCGACCCCGCGGCCATCGGGAATTGCGACGAACTGGTCGACGCCGGGCTCGCTTCGGTGCAGTACGCCCTCGACGAGCTCGGGTCGATGTCGCTCGAGGAGCTGGCGGCGCTCGGCGACCAACTACCGCCTGCAATCGAGGAACTGAACGAGCTGGGGATCGCAATGGAGGACCGCGGCACCGAGCTGGGGTGCGACCCCGACGCCATCGAAGCCGGGCTGATCGCCCGGGTGGACGAACTGGAGGCGCGGGGGCCGCTCGGCGAACTGATACTCCAGGGGCTCAAGGAGGCAGCGCTCGACGACACCGGCAGCGCCGCGGCGCCCGGCGACCCGCCGACCGGCGTCGAGTACTTCGACGTAGCCGACGCTTCGCACACCGAGGACCCCGTCGAGTACCTCCAAGATCCCCCGGTAGGCGGCCCCCATCACCCGCAGTGGCTCAACTGTGGGTTCTACTCAGAGCCGGTACCCAACGAACACGCCGTCCACTCGCTCGAGCATGGCGTCGTGTGGATCACCTACGACGTCGGGTTCGCAACCGGCGTCGAGCTGGCGGCGCTGCGGGACTTCGCAACGGAGGACAAGGTGCTGGTGAGCCCGTACCCGGGCCTGTTCGAGTTCCCGGTGGTGGCCAGCGTCTGGGGTGCGCAGATGCGGTTTGCGTCGGCACTCGATCCCGAGCTGCGGCAGTTCATCGACGCCCTCAAGGATGTCACGGCCCCCGAGCCCGGCGCGCCGTGCGAGGGCGGCGTCGGCACTCCCGACGGCTGATCAGCCGCGCGGCCGCAGGCCCTCTGCCACCAGCGCGGCGACCTGAGCCTCCCGGAAGTGGAAGAAGTGGTCGCTGCCCTCGATCACCTCGAGGCCGGCGCCGACTGCGGCGGCGTATGCCTCCAGGTCTCCGACGGCGATGAACTGGTCGCGGTCGCCGAGGACGAAGGTGCGGGGTGCCGGGGCGAGCCGCTCGGGGTCCGGTAGCACCGGGGTGAGGTTGCTCGTCACCGGCGGGGCGATGCCGACGAAGGGCAGGGCGCTGCGGGTGCGGGCTTGCCAGCGGAGGGCGGTTGCCGCCCCGAACGACCACCCCGCCAGGCCCAGGGTCAGGCCCGGGAACGCGGCGCCGGCGGCGTCCACGGCCGCGGCGACGTCACTTATCTCCGCGACGCCGCCACCCCAGGTGCCGGTGGAGGCGCCGATGCCGCGGAAGTTGAAGCGGAGGACCGCCCATCCGTCCTGTAGCAAGCTGCGGGCCACCGCTTCGATCAGGGGGGCGCTCATCGTCCCGCCGTGCCGGGGGTGCGGGTGGCACAGGACCAGCGCGGCGTGAGGGTCGTCGGGTACCGACCAGGCGGCTTCGAGCTGCTCGCCGTCGACGGTGGTGAGCCGAGTGGCGGTCACCCGGTGAGGGCGCCTTGCAGGGAGCGGACGCGGGCCGCAAAAGCTTCATCGGAGAGGACCGGGCGGTCGCCGTCGTACACACGCAGCACCACGAGGTCGCCACCGGTCGGGGCGTCCCGGCGGACATGGCGGGCGGCGCCGGAGTCGGGGGAGAGCGAAGACGCCGGGTGCACCGCCACCACGACCGCGGTCCAGTCGCCCGGCGGCGCCGGGGCGGCAGCCCAGCGGGCGTAGGCCGGCTTGAGGGCGCCGGGGTCGAGGGCGGCGCCGGCCGCCAGGTCGACCTCGTCGCCCTCCCGCACCGCCGCGCGGGTCGTGAACGCCACCACGATCTCGCCGGCGACCAGGGCCCGCAGCTCGGCGTTGGGCACGTCCAGCACGGCGCCGAGCGTAGCCCCGGAGCGGTCAGTGCCGGGTACGGCGGTACTCCAGCACCTCGGCCTCCTCGTCGACGAGCTGGAGCCGGCCTCGCTTCCGTAGGTACTCGAGGTGGGCGAGGGACTCCTGGAGGGCGAGGCGGGTGTGCAAGGGAGGCAGGTTGGGCCGGAACGCGTCGCCCATCACCTGCCACGCCGAGCGCGGCCCCTCGTCGAACTGCTCCAGCATCCCCTCGAGGCGCCGGCGGTGGTGGAGCTGGATCTGGTGGGCGCGAGCGGCGCCGCGGTCGATGAGGCCGAGGTGGGCCGGCAGCGTCAGCGGCGGGTCGATCGCCTCGACCCGCTGGAGCGAGTCGAGGTAGGTGCCGAGGTTGTCGGGTTGCTCAGGGGGGAACGGCACGAACGGGGTGATCCCCGGCAGCACGTGGTCGCCGGACATCAGGAACCCGGTCGCCGAGTCGAGGAGGCAGATGTGCGACTCGTCGTGGCCGGGCGTGTGGACGGCTCGCAGCGTGCGGTCGGGTGCCACCCGAATCTCGTCGCCGTCGCCCACGAGGTCGGTCGGCTTCATCGACTCCGGTGCCCACTCGGGGCGACCCGCGTCGGCGGCCAGCTCCTCGGCGCGGTCGTCCGGGGCACCGTGCCGGCGAGCCAGGTCGGCGACGTGACGGCGGGCCGGCTGCCAGTCGTTGTACTGGTCCATGCGGTCGGCCGCCGAGGAGTGCATCACGTAGCGGCAGCCCGTTTCCTCCACGAGGCGCGTGGCGAGGCCCATGTGGTCGGGGTGGAGGTGTGTGCCGACGACGACCGCGATGTCTCCGCGGCCGTGCCCAAGATGGTCGAGGCCCTCGCCAAGGGCCTCGTAACCGTGTTCGTGTCCGCCGCCCGGGTCGACGACCGTGAGCCCGTCCGGGCCGGAGAACACGTAGGCGTTGACCGACGGCAGGCGCGGTATCGGGAGCGGCAGCTCCAGCTGCCACAGCCCGGGAGCGAGCGCAACCGGCTCCGGCACTAGTGGCCGTGGTCGGCGACGAACTCACGGACGACGAACGTCACGTCGAGCGTCACCTGGAACTCGGAAGGAACGCCGGCCTCGTCGACCGTGCCGCCCACCTCGACGATCCGAAACGACTTGATTCCCCGCGTCGTCTCCGCCGCCCGCGCCAGCACCGTCGAGACCGCCTCCTCGATCGTCGGCGCTCCGGCGCTCAGCCGCACCGTCTTCTTGACCTGCATCCGCCACCTCCTCGTGTGGCCGGGAGGGTACTGCGGCCATCCTTCGCCGGTGCGATGGCGGGAGCGTCAGCCGCCCTTTCTCCCCAACAGGTGATACAGGCGGCTCATTCGGCGATAGGGATCGCGGCGGGAGGCTTCCAGCTCCACCGCGAAGACCGACTGCTCGACGTCCGGGGGGACGTCCTCGTCGGCCCAGCGGTCCGAGAAGAGGCGGACGCCGTACCAGGCCTCCATCTCGACGCCGGCGTCGGCGAGCAGCGCCGCCATCTCGTCCACGGTGTGGGCCCGGGTCAGCAGGCCGAGGGCGTTCACCTCGGATTCGGCGTCGAACGCCGTGAGGGCGTCGGCCCACCGGCCCTCGAGTGCCGGGCGCACGGCCAGCGTGGCCTTGTTCTTGGAGACGATCGATACGATGCCGCCCGGGGCGCATACGGCTGCCATCGCCGCCAGCATCGGGCGGGGGTCGTCGAGGTAGGGGAGTACGCCGTGGCACAGGACGCCCGTGAACGCACCCGGCCCGAAGGCGTCCGCCACCCGCTCGCCGTCGAGCAGCGCCAGCCGGACTCGCGCCGCAATCTCCTCGCCCTCGGCGGCCAGCGCAGCGCGGGCCCGGTCCAGCATCGCCGGTGACGAGTCGGCGATCGTCACCTCATAGCCACGCCGCGCCAGCGGCAGCGACTGGTGGCCGGCTCCGCCCCCGACGTCGAGGAGCGGGCCCGGCGGGGGAGCCAGGTGCTCGGCGAGGTGGCTGTCGATCACGCGGGTGCGGACCCGGCCCGGCAGCGAGCCGTAATGGCCGTCGACGAAGCGATCCGCCAACGGGGCCCAGTCGTCTGCCATCGTCAGGTCCCGAGGCCCACGAACCACACCACCGAGGCAGCCAGGATGAGAACGGCCGTGCCGAGCGCGAGCAGGATCAGGTAGCGGGTCTGCATGCCGACCGGCAGGCTAGGCGGCCTTCCTGGCGGACCCACCCGGCGCTAACCTCAGACGTCCCCATCCGCAATGGAGGATCCGTGTACGACGTGGCCATCATCGGCGGTGGCCCCGGAGGTTATGCCGCCGCCCTCTACGCCGCCAACTTCGACCTCTCCGTGGCGCTCGTCGAGAAGGAGAAGGTCGGCGGCACCTGCCTGCACCGCGGCTGCATCCCCGCCAAGGCGTGGCTCCAGTCCGCCGAGGTCTTCTCCCAGGTGCAGAAGGCCGGCCAGTTCGGCGTGCAGACGTCCGACCCCACGTTCGAGTGGCAGGTCGCCCTCGACCGCAAGAACCAGATCGTCGGCCAGCTCCACAAGGGCCTCCAGGGGCTGTTGAAGCGCCGCAAGGCTGACGTCTTCGAGGGGTATGGGCGGCTTGCCGGTCCGGGCAGGGTCCTGGTGCACGGCGGCGACGGCGAGCAGACGATCGAGGCCCGCAACGTCATCGTCGCCACCGGCTCGGTGCCCCGGTCGATCCCCGGCTACGACTTCGACGGAGAGCGCATCGTCAGCAGCGACCACGCCCTCGACTGGCCCGAGCGCCCGAACCGGGTCGCGATCATCGGAGCGGGTGCCATCGGCGCCGAGTTCGCCTCGCTGCTATCCGACCTCGGGGCCGAGGTCCACCTCTTCGAGATGCTCGACCAGGTGCTGCCCGGCATGGAGCCCGACGCGGCCAAGGTCCTCGATCGAGCGCTCCGCAAGCGGGGCGTCACCGTCCGCACCGGCGTCACGGTCGAGCCGGCCAGAGTCGGTGAGGCGTCGGTGGTGGTCCCGTTCGGCGAGGAGTCGGTCGAGGTCGACGTGGTACTGGTCGCCGTGGGCCGGGCGCCGCTCACGTCCGACATCGGCCTGGAGGGCACCGCGGTCCAAGTCGAGCGAGGCTACGTCCACGTCGACCTGGCGACGATGCTCACCGCCGAACCCAACGTCTACGCCGTCGGCGACATCGTCGCCGGCACCCCGCAGCTCGCTCACGCCGGGTTCGTCGAAGGCATCTCGGCGATCACCCACATCGCCACCGGCCAGCCTGCGCCCGTCGATCCGCTGACCATCCCGCTCGTCGTGTACACCCACCCGGAGGTGGCTGCCGTCGGCCTCACCGAGGAGAAGGCCCGGGCCGCCGGCTACGAGGTGGATACCGCCAGTCACGGCTTCGCCGGGGTCGGGCGGGCCATGATCGTGGGCCAAACCGACGGCGTCGTGAAGACCGTTGCGCAGAAGGACGGGCCGTTCCTCGGCGCGACGGTGGCGGGCCCGCTCGCCGGCGAGTTGATCCATGAGCTCATGTACGCCGTCGCGTGGGAGGCGCTGCCACAGGAGGCGGCGGCGTTCATCCACGCCCACCCGACGATCGCCGAGGCCGTCGGCGAGACATTGCTGACGGCGTCCGGGAGGAGCCTCCACTGATCGCCACCACCGCCCATCAAGAGGAGCAACGGCAATGTCGGTAACGGTAACGATGCCCCAGCTGGGAGAGACGGTCACCGAGGGGACCATTCTCTCCTGGGCCAAACAGGTCGGCGACACGATCGCCGAGGACGAAGTGCTGCTGGAGATATCCACCGACAAGGTCGACACGGAGGTCCCCTCGCCGGCGGCCGGAACCGTCCTCGAGATCCTCGTGCCGGAGGGCGAGACCGTGGAGGTGGGCGCCCCCCTGGCGATGATCGGCGAAGCCGGCGAGGCCCCG
>CAYGCW010000044.1:0-12582 GCA_964348465.1 uncultured Acidimicrobiia bacterium
CATCGGCTCGCCGCCGATCTGCGGCACGTCGACGGTGGTGCCGAGCGCCGCTTCGGCGATGCCGATGCGTGCGGCGTGGTAGAGGTCGTCGCCGTCCCGGCGGAACCGTTCGTCGGGCAGCACCGCGACATCCACATAGAGGTCGCCCGGCGGGATGCCGCTGCCGGCCGAGCCGCCCCGCCCGGTGAGGCGCAGCCGGGTGCGGTCGTCGATCCCGGCCGGGATGTCCACGTCGACGCTGCGCGTGGCGCGGACGACCCGCTCCCCGGCGCATTGTCCGCACGGCACGTCGACGAGCTCGCCGGCGCCTCGACACGAATCGCACGCCACCGTCGTGGTCATCGCGCCCAGCAGGGTGCGGCGGGTGGCGCGCATGGCGCCGGCGCCTCCGCAGCGCTCACAGCGGCGGGGCGGGTGGCCGGGCTCGGCGCCCCTGCCCTCGCAGCGGGGGCACGCCTCGGTCGTGGCGAACTCCAGGGTCCGCACGATGCCGGCGGCGGCTTCCTCGAGAGTCAACGTGACGGTGGCGCGGGCGTCCGGGCCCCTTGCCGGTTGGCCGCCGCGGGTGGAGGCGGTGGCGGTGCGGAAGCCGAAGTCGCCGAGCCCGCCGAACAGCGAGTTGAGGAGGTCCTCGATGCCGGCGAAGCTGGAGAAGAGACCGGACGGGTCGAGTTCGCCGCGGTCGTAGGCGGCCCGGCGGCGAGGATCGGAGAGCACCTCGTAGGCCTCGGCGATCTCCCGGAAGCGGGCCTCGGCGGTCGGGTCGTCGGGATTGGCGTCGGGATGCGTCTCACGCGCCAAACGGCGAAAGGTGCGCTTGATCTCATCTTGCGACGCATCGCGCGCCACCCCGAGGAGCTGGTAGTAGTCCTTCATGGCTCAGCCGGTGAGGCTATCGCCGAGGCCCTCGCTGACCTCTTCGACCACTCGGATGGTGCGCCGGTAGTTCATTCGCATCGGGCCGAGCACGCCGACCCGGCCGCGGCCGCTCTCGCCGGCCTCATAGGTCGTCGTGACCACCGCCAGGTCGCGCCCGGCGGGCACGTTCAGCTCCGATCCGATCCGAACCGAGGTGCCTTCGCCCGCCTCGTCGAGCAACTCGAGCATCATCGCCTCTCGCTCCAGGAATTCGAGCACCCGATGCACCGCTCGCAGATCCTCCCACAAGGCGGTGAGCTGGCTGGTGCCGCCGTAGTAGATGTCATGCACCGACGCCTCGGACCGCTTCACCACCTCGGTGGCGGCCTGAACCACGCGGGTCACCGCCGGCGAACGCTCGCTCGCCATCCGGGTGGCGTCCTCGATGGCGGGCCCTACCCGCTTGCCGGCCAGGGCGTCGTTGAGGAGCCGCTCGGCGGCCCGCACCTCGTCGGCGCCGACGGGGCGGGCGAGGCGGGCGAGATCCTTGGCGATGCGGCCGGACTCGGCGACGATCACGACCAGGAGGGTCTCCGGCCCCAGCCGCACCAGGTGGACGCCGTGAACGGCGTCGGTGGCCAGGCCCGGACCGAGCACGACGGCCGGGTAGTGGGTGAGGTCGGCAAGCAAGTCCGACGTCTGCTGGAGCAGGCCGCTCAACTCGCGGTGCACGGACGTGAAGAAGTCATCGATGCGAGCGCGCACGTTGGCTCGCAGCCGCACCGGTGACAGGTGATCCACGTAGTAGCGGTACGCCTTGTCGGTGGGCACCCGGCCGGCCGATGTGTGTGGCTGGCTGGCGTAACCCTCCGCATCGAGGGCAGCCAGCTCGTTGCGAATCGTCGCCGTCGACACGGTCAGCCCCGCCGCGTCCCTGATCGCGCTGGAACTGACGGGCTCGCCGGTGCGGATGTGCGCCTCGACGAGGGCCCGCAGGACGGCCGATTTGCGTTCGTCGAGCATGGCTCCTCCGGCTGCAAGGAACCCACCGATTCTAGCACTCGACCGCTTCGAGTGCTAAGACTGCCCTGCTGACCTCGTCGGTGAGCAGCGGCCGCAGCACCCGCAGCCTGGCCCCTTCGCAAGCCAGCACCCCGGCCTCCACCAGACGCCGGCCCCCCGGCGACTCCACCAGCGCCGGTCCTGCGGCCCCGGCGGCGACCCCGGCCGTCCGGCGCAGGCCCAGCAGCAGCCGCTCCTTCTCCCGCTCCGCGGCATCGGCTTCGTCGCGGCCTGCCTCGGGCCGCGCCCCTTCCTCGACCATCCGCAGGTAGGCGTCGAGGCGCCGTACGTTGCGGCGGCGGACACCGTCCCGATGGCCGTGAGCACCGTTCCCGAACGCCAGGTACTCCCCTTGTGCCCAGGTGAGGAGGTTGTAGCGGCAGCCGTGACCGGGGCGGGCGAAGTTGGAGACCTCGTAGCGCGCCAGGCCGGCGGCAGCCGCTGCGTTCGCGACGTGCTCATACTTGTCGGCCTGGTCGTCGGGATCGGGGGCCGGAGCCCCGGCGGCGACTGCCCGCCCCAGCGGCGTGCCGCGCTCCACGGTGAGCGCGTACGCCGACAGGTGGTCGGGGCCGAGGGCGAGCGCCCGTTCGACGGTGACCCGCCACGAGTCGAGCGACTCGCCGGGAGTGCCGAAGATCAGGTCGAGGCTGACGCTGCCGAACCCGGCGTTGCGGGCCTCCTGCACCGCCCGTTCGGCATCGGCCGGCATGTGGCCGCGGCCGAGGATGTGGAGCACGGCCGGGTCGAACGACTGGACGCCGAACGAGACCCGCTCGAAGCCGGCTGCGGCCAACGCGGCGGCGAGAGCCGGCGTCCAGTCCTCGGGGTTGGCCTCGAGGCTGACCTCGGCGCCCGGTGCCAGGCCGAAGCGAACTGCGAGCACGTCGAGGAGCCGGCGCAGCTCGGTGGCCGGCAGCCGGCTGGGAGTGCCGCCGCCGAAGTGCACCGCGTCCAGCGGCTCCCACGGCGGCTCCATGCCGACCTCGGCCTCCACCGCGGCGAGATAGCGGCCGGTGAGATCTTCGCGGCCGGCGACGACCGCGAAGTCGCAGTAGGGGCAGACCCGGGCACAGAAGGGGATGTGGACATAGGCGCCCCGCCAGGAACCGGCCGTATCGGCCAGGCGGGCATCGTGCGCCGGCACCGCAGCGATGTCGCGCGTGCCGATGGCGGGGGCCTCAACCATCGTCGACGCGCAGGGCGCTGATGAACGCCTCCTGCGGGACCTCGACCTGGCCCACCATCTTCATGCGCCTCTTGCCCTCCTTCTGACGCTCGAGCAGCTTGCGTTTGCGCGACACGTCGCCTCCGTAGCACTTGGCGAGAACGTCCTTGCGCTTGGCCTTGACGGTCTCCCTGGCGATGATGCGGCTGCCGATCGCGGCCTGAATCGGCACGTCGAAGAGCTGGCGGGGAATCAGCTCCCGCAGGCGCTGCACCATGCTCCGGCCGTAGGCGTAGGCCTTGTCCTTGTGGATGATCGCCGAGAAGGCGTCCACCGGCTGGCCGTTCAGCAGCACGTCCAGCTTCACCAGGTCGGAGGCGCGGTAGCCGTCGGGCTCGTAGTCGAGCGAGGCGTAGCCGCGGGTCCGCGACTTGAGCTGATCGAAGAAATCGAAGACGATCTCCCCGAGGGGGAGCCGGTACCGCAACTCGACCCGCTCCGGGGAGAGGTAGTGGATCTCGCCCATCTCGCCGCGGCGTGCCTGGACGAGATCCATGATCGTACCGACATAGAGGGACGGGGCAATGATCATCACCCTGAGGTATGGCTCCTCGATCCGTTCGACGCGGCCGGGATCGGGCAGGTCCTGAGGGCTGCGGATCTCGACTTCGCTGCCGTCGGTGAGCACGGCCCGAAAAGCAACCGAGGGGGCAGTAGCGACCAGGTCGAGGTCGTACTCCCGCTCCAGCCGCTCCCGGACGATCTCCATGTGGAGCAGACCGAGGAAGCCCACCCGGAACCCGAAGCCGAGCGCTCGCGAGGTCTCCGGCTCGTAGACGAGGGCGGCGTCGTTGAGACGCAGCTTGTCGAGGGCCTCGCGCAGCCGTTCGAAGTCGTCGCCCTCCGCAGGGAACAAGCCGGAGAACACCATCGGTTTGGGCTCGGAGTAGCCGGGGAGCGCGTCGGCGGCGCGCCGGTCGGCCCTGGTCACGGTGTCGCCGACGCGAACCCGGTCGATCTCCTTGATGCCGGTGATCAGATAGCCGACCTCGCCAGGACCGAGGGTGGCCACGGGAACGGCTTGCGGGGTGAGCACGCCGACCTCGTCGGCGGCATCCTCCTCGGCGGTTGCCATGAAGCGGACCGGGTCGCCCCTGCCGAGGCGGCCGTCGACCACGCGCAGATAGCAGACGACGCCCCGGTAGGTGTCGTAGTAGGAGTCGAAGACCAGCGCCCGCAGCGGCGCGCCGGCATCGCCCCGGGGTGCCGGGAGGCGCGCGACGATGGCTTCCAGTAGGTCGTCGACCCCGGCCCCGGTCTTGGCCGACACCCGGATGACCTCGTCGGGCGAGCCGCCGAGGACCGCGGCCAGCTCGGCCGCGGCGGCGTCGGGATCTGCGGCAGGAAGGTCGATCTTGTTGACGACCGGGATGATCTCGAGGCCGCTGTCGACGGCCAGGTAGGCGTTGGCGAGCGTCTGTGCCTCGACTCCCTGGGCGGCGTCGACCACCAGCACCGCACCTTCGGCCGCGGCGAGGCTGCGGGAGACCTCGTACGTGAAGTCGACGTGGCCGGGCGTGTCGATGAGGTTGAGCACGTACTCGCCGTCGGCGGTGCGGTGGCGCAGCCGCACGGCCTGCGCCTTGATGGTGATGCCCCGCTCGCGCTCCAGGTCCATGGAGTCGAGCACCTGGGAGCGCATGTCCCGCGCCTCGACCGCCCCGGTGCGCTCCAGCAGCCGGTCGGCCAGGGTCGACTTGCCGTGGTCGATATGGGCGATGATGCAGAAGTTGCGGATACGCGACGCGTCGATCATGGGGCGGGTGTTTCCCAGGGGAGGCGGCGACGCCGAGCATTGTAGGGCACGGCACCCTGCTACAGTTGCGGCGTTCCCGAGCGACCGAAGACCCCTTTCGCATGGCCAACAACCCTTCCCAGAAGAAGCGCAACCGCCAGAACGTGACGCGGCATGCCCGCAACAAGGCGATCCGCTCCGAGCTGAAGACCCGCGAGCGCCGTGCCGTCGCGGCGGCCGCAGCCGGCGACGCGACCGCCGCCGCCGAGGCGCTGCGCGCCGCACAGAAGCGCATCGACATGGCGTACGCCAAGGGTGTGCTGCACGCCAACGCTGCGGCCCGCCGCAAGTCCCGGCTCACCCGCAAGGTCCGGGCCCACCTCGCCTGACCCCGCTCTCCGCATGCAGGCCGACCATGACCGATGACAACGGCATCTGGCTGTCCCCCCAGGCCCACCAGGACCTCGTCGAGGAGCTGACCCGGCTCACGACCGAGGGTCGGCGGTACATCGAGGAGCGTATCGCCGAGGCCCGCTCCCACGGTGACCTGCGTGAGAACGCCGACTACGACGCCGCCAAGAACGAGCAGGGGATGATGGAGGCGCGGATCCGCCAGATCAAGCACATTCTCGAGAACGCCGAGGTGAGCGAGATCGACGACACAGACATCGTGGTGGAGGGATGCATCGCCACCGTCAAGGACGCCGCCGGCGCCGAACGGGAGTTCTTCGTGGCTTCCAAGGAGAACCGTGCCGACGGCTACCTCAACGCCTCTCCGGACTCACCCCTGGGCGCGGCGCTGCTGGGTGCCGCCCCCGGCGACACGGTCAGCTACGAGGCCCCGGCCGGGACGTTCGAATACACGGTCGTCGCGGTCAGGCCATTCGAAGGGTAGGGAGGGCGTCCGGCACGGCGAGGCGGTCGCCTACCCCGCCCGCCGCCGCCTCGCCCCCAGCCAGCGGCACAGCGCCACAGTGAGTCGCTCCATCGTCACGCGGTGCGTCGCCTCGGGAGCGGTCTTGAGCGTGAGGTCGGCCCGCGCCAGCGCCTGGACGGCGCGCCGCAGATCCTCGGCCGACGCATCGCTGCGGGCCCGCCACGCCTTCCGAACGGGCCACGCGTCGGGCTTGGCGCCCACCCACTCGGCGTAGGTCTCGATGTCGGGCGCCGCGGCGGCGAGAGCCCGGCGCCGCAGTTCGTTGGCGACGAACGCCAGCAGCTGAAGCGGGTGGCCGTGGGTGAGGAAATCGGCGAGCCTCCGCAGCGCTTCCCCCTCATTGCCGGCGGCGACGGCGTCCGAGTAGTGCCACATCGGCGCGTCCGGGCGGTTGCGGAACCGCATCTGGACGGCCTCGGCCGTGATCTCCCCGCCGCCGGCCGCCAGCTGATCCAGCGCCGAGCTGAGCGCGGCCAGGTCGCTTCCGAACCGCTGGAGGAGGACCGCCGCGGCATCCCCGTGGAGCCGCAGCTTGCGCTCCCGGGCGGCGTGGCCCAGCCACTCCGACGCGTCGCGCTCCCGGACCTTCTTCACCGTGACGGTCTCCCCGACCTCCTTGACGGCTTTGCCGAGGTTGCCGGGCAGAGCCCCCGCCGACACGAACACGACCACCGACTCTCCGGCCATCCCCCGCACCAGGTCGGCGGCGACGTCGGCCTCGGCGGCGAGCAGGTTCTGGGCGTCCATGACCAGCACGCCGGTCGTGCCTCCGAACAGGGAGCCGCTCTGGAGTGCCGGAACCAGCGACTCGACCTCAACGCGCAGCGCGCCCTCGGCTTCGCCGGTGGTGCCCGTAGCCGGTACGTCGATTCGGGTCGGAGACTCCGCACCTGCCTGCTCCAGCAGCCCCCGGGCCCGGTCGAGCATCTCCTGGCGCTCCCCCGGCCCCGAGTCCTTCGGCCCGACGACAGCCACCACCGACTTCACGTCGCTCGCTCCCGCATCGGCCGCACGGTACCAGCGCCCGTCACCGGCCCAACGAGATCGAAACGTCACCCTCTTCGTCGGTCCGCCGCACCTCGGCCCCGGCGTCGGTCAGCGCTTCGATCACCGCGGCGCTCGGGTGGCCGAAGTCGTTGGGCCCGACGCTGATCACGGCCACCTCGCCGGCGTTGGCGGCCAGCCACCCCAGATCGCTCGTCGCGGCGCCCTGGTGGGGGACTTTGAGCACGTCCACGTCGAGCGCTCCCAGCTCTCGCTGGGCGATCTTCTCCACGTCACCCGGCAACAGGAGCCGGCGGCCGCCGGCATCGACGGTCAAGACGATGGACTGATCGTTGGGCGATGCGTAGCGGCGCCGCGGACCGTGCACCTCGACCCTCAGGTCCCCGATCGTCGCGGTCCAGCCCGGGGCCGGTACCTCGACCGGCACACTGCGCTCGTGCGCCTGCGCGAGCAGCTCACCGACGAGCGGCCCGCCGCCGGGGAAGGCGGGATGCCAGAGCCGGCCGACGGGCAAGGACCTCACTGCTTCGAGCAGCCCGGTGACGTGGTCGGCGTGAGGATGGGACAGCACCATGAGATCGATCCTCTGAATCCCGTATCGCCGCAGTGCGTCCCGCAGGCCCGCCTCGTCCGGGCCACCGTCGACCAACACCGTGGCACCTCCGGCTCCCAGCACCAGAACCGCATCCCCCTGGCCGACGTCCAGGAACACGACCGCCGGACGGTCCGGCAGCCGCACCGGCCCCAGGAGGACGACCAGCAGCGCCGCCGCCCCGAGAACCGCAGCCGAAGGGCGGAGCCGCGGCCGACTCGCCAGTGCCCCGAGGAGCGCGAGCGCTCCGGCCCCTCCCCAGCCGAGCTGCGGCCACGACCCCGCCGCTCTCGCCACGATCAGGACACCGCGGCCCGCGACGAGCCCGAGCTCGACCGCGGGGCCGAAGCCGGCCATCACCCCGATGCCGCCGGTGATCGTCGCCGCCGCCACCAGCGGCCCGGCCAGCAGGTTGGCGAAGGGCGCCAGCAGCGCCATCGTCCCGAAGTGAGCCAGCAGGAGCGGGGCCACCGCGGCCTGGGCCGCAGCCGTGGCGCCGACCGCCCCCCACGCCCAGCGAGGACGGCGGCCGCGAGCCAAACCGGCGCCGAGCAGGACGCCTGCCGTGGCTGCAGCCGAGAGCTGGAAGCCGACGTCGAGGGCCAGCTCCCCACTCACGACCAGCAGCAGCGCCACCGCCGACCCCAGCGCACCCCACGCCCCCACCGGCAGACCCACGAGCCGGCCCGAGAGAACGATGGCTGCCATCGTCGCCGCCCGCACCACCGACGGCTCCCAGCGGGTCACGACCACGAACACCGCCAGCCCGACCAGGCCCCACACCGCCCGGCGACGCGGGCCGCCGGCCAGCGGCCCGGCGACCAACCACCACGCTGCCAGGAAGAGCGCCACGTTGCTGCCGGAGACGGCGACGAAATGGGTCAACCCGGATCGGCGCAGCGCTTCGACGTCGGCGCCGGGAAGCTCGGCTACTTCCCCGATGAGAAAGCCACCCAGAAGTGCCGCCTCGGGCGCCGGCCGGTAAGGCGCCAAGCCCTCCATCACCCGGCGCCGCAGCAGGTTGCCGACCCGGAACAGCGGGTCCGAAGCCCGGGCCAGCAACTGGACGCTCCGCGCCCTGACCACGCCCGCCACCGGGTCCCCTCTCCACCGTCCCGGCTGCGCACGGACTGTGCCCCGCACCACCGCGCGCTCGCCTGCTGCCGCCCCGGGACGGCGGTCCGCCACCACGAGCAGCAACGGGCCCCGCCACGAAGTCCAAGCCCCCGCAGAAGCGAGGTGGCTGGGTTGGAACGAGAAGCGAAAGCCGTCGCCGCTGGGCCGGGCGTCGCCGGCGAGGCGACCGGCCAACGTGTGGAGTCCGGCGGGGACGTCGGCAGCGAGTGTGGCTGCGGCCCGGTGTCTCGACAGCACCCCCGAGCCTGCGGCCGCAACGAGCACGATGACGAGCACCGAAGCGGCCGGCACCCGACGCGCCGCCACCAGCGCGGCGGCCACCGCCACGGTGCAGGCGACCCCCGCCGGGACGGGACCGGCCAGTCCGGCGAGGGCGCCCGCCCACGCCACTGCTGCGGCGGCGACGGCGATGCGGTCGGGACCTTCCGGGAACCTCACGGCACCTCGACCAGGTCACGCAGGGCGGCCAGCTTGCCCTCGCCGATCCCGGGCACGTCGAGCAGGTCCTCCACCGACGCGAACGGTCCGTGCTGCTCCCGGTGGGCCACGATCCGCTCGGCCGTGACGGGGCCCACACCCGGAAGGGTCTCCAGGGCCGCCGCCGTCGCAGAGTTGAGTCGCACCTTTCCGCCTCCGGCACGCAGGGAGACGCCGGCACCTTCGGAGCGGGTGGGAACCACCACCTGGCCGCCGTCGCTCACGGGGGCGGCGAGGTTGACGCCGGAGAGGTCGGCGGCCGCCGCGGCACCGCCCGCTGCGGCCACTGCGTCGGCGACCCGGGCACCGGCGGAGAGCTCCACCACGCCGGGCCTGGCCACTGCGCCGGCGACGTGCACGGCGATCGTCGCCGTGCCGGCGGGCGACGGGACCGTAAACGAGATCGGAGGGGGAGGGGCCGGGCCCCGGCTCCCGAACCAGACACCGGATGCGAGCGCGACGGCGATCACCCCGGCGACGACCGCCCAGTGCAGGCGCTGCATGGCATCTCCGTCCCGGACGCGGACGCGGCGCCCCGGCTCGGGGCGCCACCACCCCGCCTGCATACCAGGCCGGGCCACCCGGGGGAAGGGGGTCGGACGCTACTCGGCCAGTGCCAGCAGCGCCAGGAAGGCGGTCAGGTTGAATCCGGCGTGGGTCGTGATGGCCATGCCGAGCCGGTCGGAGCGGACGGCCAGGGCCGCCAGCACGACGCCCACCACGAACAGCTGGGGCACGACCACTGCGGCTCCGGGGTCGAGCAGATGGAGCGCCGCGAACACGGCGGATGAGATGGCGACGGCGGCCACGTCGCCACGCCGTTGCAGAGCCCGCAGCAGCAGGCCGCGGAACAGCAGCTCCTCGGCAAGCGGCGCCAGGATCACCACCGACACGAAAGCGAAGGCCACCGTGAGTCCGCGAGCGTCCTGGGCGAGGCGACCCACCTCCTGCGGCGGTCCCTCGATCCCCAGCAAATGGAGGAGCGGTTGCAGCGTCAGAGCCAGCGCGATCTGCAGGGCGAACCCGGCCACGATCCCGAGCAGGTCACGCGGCTCGAACCGCAGGCCGAGGTCCCGCTGAGCGCTGCCGCTGCCCAATCTGCGGATCACGACCAGCACGGCAGCGATCGTCACCACGGCCTGGGCGGCAAACACCACCCCGAACAGCTCGGCATCGGTGGGCTCCCGCTCGGTGACGGCGACGATCGTGGCGGCGGCGGCGACCGCCGCGACCACACCGGCCGCCAGGGCGGCAAGCGCGTGGCGCACCGACCAGCCGGTTGGGGACGGGGCGGTCACGGCAGAGCGCGGGCCTTGCCCCGCAAGCGCTGTCCCCACCGCCGCAAGGCCGGGGTCCGGTGCCAGTCGGCCAGGGAGCGGTCCGACGACCACGGTGCCGGCGGCGCCAGCGTCAGCGCCGCCAGCCCCAGCAGGACCCGGTCGTAGTTGACCCTCCAGCCGGCGAAGTCTCGCCAGGCCTGGTCCCGGTCGGACCTCATCGGCAGGCCGGCGGCGGCCAGCCGGTCGTAGGCGGCGTCGTACTCGGCGCGGGCGACGCTGATCGGGTCGGTGGGGGCGGGGTCCGGGTCATACGGGAGGCCGAAGGAGTCGCCGATTCGTCGCAGCGCGACGTAGCCGGCCCTGATCAGCAGTGGTGTCTGCGGAACCCGAGGCCACTCGATCGAGGAGATGGCGAGGGAGGCCGCGTCGAGGACGGCGCCCGACGCCGTCACCCAGGACCGGTCCGGCTGCGATGAGCGGAAGAACACCAAGGCGGGGAGCGACGTGTGGCTCTCCTCGATGTCGACGAACCACTCTTCCCAATCGGCGAACATCCCGGCGACGTCCTCCGTCCACCTGATGCGGTGAAACCGCTCCAGCATCTCGACGCCCGACGGCGGCGCGCCCGCCCGGACTTCGAGCAAAGCCACGCCCGCTTCCCGCCTCCGGAACGAGGCATACATCGTCGGCAGGTACGTGATCAGCAGAGCCACCAGCCCGAGGCCGATGGCTGCCTCGGTGAACGCCAGGGCGGTCTGTCCGGCGCCGTCGACCGACGTGAAGCCGAGCGTGAGCAGCGACGATCCGCTCACCGAGAACGCCTCCCGCCAACCGTCGACGCCGGCCGCCCAGAAGAGCGCCATGTAGCCGGCGAGCACCACCGAGATCCAGGCGAGTGGGAGCTGCAGCAGGGCGACGGGCGCGAACAGCGCCATGATGCGGTCCCGCACGGCGAACGCGGACCGCCGGCGGGCAAGGGCGGTGAACAGCCGGTAGTTGGTACGGAACACCGCACGGGAGATGCGGTCGGTGGTGGCCCGCGGCAGGATCACGGTCCTGATCGCCGACAGGATCGCGCCGGCCACCAAGACCAAGCCGGCGAGGAAGGCGAGGGCGCGAACGGCGATCACGAGCCAAGGCGGGGCGTGGGTCGAGAGCGCTGGGGTCGGCCGGTCGGGTGCGGTGTCATGAGCGGTCGATCAGCCGCCTTGTGAGGGGAAGAGCTCCGGAAGCGGGGCGAGCGTACCAGTCGGCCCTACGATGGCCGGGATGCCGTACGCCCTCCACCATGTGCAGCTTGCGATCCCGCCCGGAGCGGAAGATGAGGCCCGACGGTTCTACGGCGAGTTGCTCGGCATGGACGAGATCACGAAGCCACCCGAGCTGGCGGGCCGGGGCGGGGCCTGGTTCCGATCGGGCGAGTTGGAGCTGCACCTGGGGGTGGAAGCGGGGTTCCGCCCCGCCCGCAAGGCCCACCCTGCGATCGACGTCGGCGATGGCAGCGCGCTCGACGAGCTGGCAGAGCGTCTGTCGGCCGCGGGAGCCGGGGTGCGATCCGACGGGCTGCTGCCCGGCTACCGGCGTTTCTACGTCGAGGACCCGTTCGGGAATCGGCTGGAGTTCCTGGCGGCCCGCTGATCAGCCACCGGCTCCGAGCCGATCCCGGTGCTCGGGATGGAGCGGAACGCCGAGACGCTCGTGGAGCAGGGCCACGTCGTGGAGCCCGCCGGTGCCGAGTTCGTAGCCGGTGTGGCTCTCCATCTGGAACTCGGCCGACAGGCAGCGGACCTCCCGCCCTGCGACGACGCCGACCGCCCCGAGGGCGGCGGCCGGATAGCTGGCGCCGTGCTCGGCGGGTCCGTAGGTCCCGTTGCCGGCTCGGTCGAAGACGATCACGTGGAAATCGACCCGCCTCCCGTCGCGATGGGCCATCACGAAGTTCCACGCCCGGCGGTCGGCGGTGGAGACGTCTTCGAAGCCGAGGGCCGCCAGCGCCCCCCGCAGCGTGGGCGTGTCCCGCTGTTCGATCACGATGTCGAGATCGGTGTGCGGCCGGGTCTGCTCCCCCACCAACGCGTCGATGCCCCACCCGCCGTCCAGCCACACCGGTATCCCGAGGTCGGCGCACAGGCCGAGGAACTCCTCGACGTCGGCTGTGGTGAAATCGGGCGCGCCGCGGTCCATGCGGAGTGCGACGGTAGTGCGCTGGCGGGGGCCGGGGACGCGGGCGGTCAGCCGGGGATGCGCAGGTTCCAAGGGCTCTTCCGATCA
>CAYGCW010000045.1:0-12219 GCA_964348465.1 uncultured Acidimicrobiia bacterium
TTGCCGGCGAGGCGCCGGTCCAAGTCGCCCGTCGCTGGGGCACCCGTCGCGGCGAGGCCGTTGCCGCCGTGCCCAGCGACGAGGGAGCACTGGCCCGCATCCGGGAAGCGAGCCAGGCCGGAGCACGGCTCCTCACCCGCTGACGACCACCCGAGCCAGAGGCGACCCCTGCGGCGCGGGAGCAGCCATCATCGATCGCCTCGAGCAGGCAGGTATTTCACGACGATCCGCGCTGGTGGCCATGTGTTTGACAAACGTTTGACACGCCGGGTTGAGGGTGGGTGCCACGAGGGCGCGTGCGGCGCCCGGGAGTACAGAGGAGTAACCAATGCGCAGGGCAATCGCGCTGCTCGCGGTCGCCGGAGTGATCGTGACCGGCACGGCGCTGCCGGCCGCCGCCGACCAGCCCGTCGAGTTCAGCTTCACGGTGACCGTCGACGACACCGATCCATGTACCGGTGAGGCGATCACGGCCGTTCTCGAGTTCAACATCAAAGCGCACGATCATGCCAATACCGTCTTGTGGGTCATCGACAGCCACAGCGAGACCTCCAACGGATACGTCGGTGAAGGGCACGAGACCCAGGTGCGGAACCAGAACCACCTGATCAGCGTCTTCAACTGGCACTCCGTCAACGACGCCACGGGCGCCAGAGTCAAGACCAAGGGTCGCTTCTTCCTCGAACTCGATACCGGCGAGGTCCGTCACGCGTCCTTCGAGCGCACCTGCGTGGGCCGCCCGGCGTGAGGGCAGACGTCGCCTGAAGTCGAGGGAGGGGCCACGAGAGGCCCCTCCCTCTGGCGTGGATGGGAGCCCGGGATGCGCATGAATGGGGCCTTCTATGGTGACCCCGTGGAGTTCGGCGTGCTTGGTCCATTGCTGGTCCGAGACGGAGACACGGTGTTTTCCGTCGGCGGCCGCAAGCAGCGGACGTTGCTGGCGCTGCTCATCGCATCGGCGGGGAAGCCCGTGTCGACCGACGCGCTGCTCATGGGGGTGTACGGCCCTGACGCGGAGCCGCGGGCTCGCCGCTCCCTCCAAACCTACGTTTCCATGGTGCGCCGAGAGCTGGGCGATGTCGTGCGCAGGGAGGGCGATGGCTATGTCCTCCGCGCCGCCGAAGGTTCCATCGATGCCGCCCGGTTCGAATCGCTGTTCCGGCAGGCCCAGGCAACGGTCGACGAACCATCGAGCCGCGACCTGCTGGTGCAAGCTCTGGCGCTGTGGCGAGGCGGCGCCTACGCCGACGTGGAGACGAGCGAGCGGCTGCTGATCGAGAGCCGCCGCCTCGACGAGCTTCGGGCCGAGGCGCATGAAGCCCGCATCGAACTCGATCTGCAGGCCGGTCGGCATCGACAGCTCCTCGCCGAGCTCGAGGCGGCGATCGGGGAATCCCCTCTGCGAGAGGGCTTGCGGCGTCAACAGATGCTGGCCATGTACCGCAGCGGCCGCCAGGCGGACGCATTGCGCGCCTACCGAGATGCTGCGGACTACTTGAGAGAGGAGTTGGGTCTGGACCCATCGCGGGAGCTCCAGCAACTGGAGCAACGGATCCTCCAGCAGGACCGGGACCTCGAGTACCGGCCCCGGCCGAAGCGGCGCGCCCTGCCCGCCCGCTACACCATGTTCGTCGGCCGCCGGGACGAGATGGGTGAGGTCGCCCGACTGCTGACCGAACACAGGCTGGTGACCGTTACCGGCCCGGGCGGTATCGGGAAGTCGAGCCTGGCCGTCGAAGTGGCAAGAAGCCTCGCTGCTTCCCACGCACTGGCCTATGTCCCGATCGAGCGCAACCGCGACACCGACGTGGAACAGCTCCTCGCCGAATCGGTGGGAGTCTGGACCAGCGAGGGCGACGACCTGGTCGGTCGTGTCGCCGAGGCGCTCGGAGAAGTGCCGACGATCTTGGTGTTCGACGGATGCGAGCACGTGATCGAATCCATGCCGCAGCTCGTCTCCGAGCTGCTACGCCGCTGCCCCGGGGTGACAGTTCTCGTGACGAGTCGCGAGGGCCTGTTCATCGCCGGGGAACACCTGATCCACCTCGGACCTCTCGACCAGGGCGAGGGGTCCGCGGCCAACGAGCTGTTCATGAACCGGGCTGATCTTCGCGCAGAAGACCTCGACCAGGATGCGCTCGCCGACATCACCGAGATCGGCAGACGCGTTTCCGGTTTGCCGCTGGCGTTGGAGCTGGCTGCGGCCCGGACCCGCACCCGGTCAGTGAGCGACATCGTCGGGGAACTGGACGAGCAGATGAGCCTGCTGGCTGCGCAGCGCCGCGCCGACCCCCGGCACCTCTCGATTGCGGCGACGCTCGACTGGAGCTACCGGTCGCTCCCACCGGCCCTGCAGCGTACGTTTCGTCACCTCGGAGTGTTTCGGTCCGGCGTGCCGCCCGACGGTGTCGGCTATGTCGTCGAGATCGACCTCCCCGAACAACAACTCCGGGAGCTGGTGAGCTACTCGCTTCTCGGGCCGCCGGACCCAGACGGACGGTTCGGACTGCTCGAACCCATTCGGCAGTATGCCGAGGCACTCCTCGGGGAAGCAGGAGAGCTCGACATCGCCCTGCTGCGTCATGCCCGCTGGACGGCCCGCTTCTGGCGGCGAGAGTACGTCGAGTTCGAGGAGCGTGGTCAGTCGCCTCGCTTCTACGAGCTGTTGCGAGCGTACGGGCCCGAGGCGGCTCGGGTGGCCTCATGGGCCCTGGCCAACGACGAGGCCACCATCGCCCTCGACATCGTCGCCACCGTCGGCCGGAAGTGGTCGAGCTATCTCGACGCTGCCTTGCTACAGGACACGGCGCGTCGCGCGCTGGAGCACCCGGCAGCCCAGTCCGGTGAGGGCGTCTATCTGCAGGCGCTTGCCCGCACGGCGTGGCTGCACCGGATCACCGACCCCGACTACGCCCGTGAGCTGCTGCGCCGCCTAGACGCCGTAACGGACGAGAAGCACGATCTCGAAACGCTGCAGGCGGTCTACGACGCCCGGGCGACACTCCGTCAGGTGCTGGAGAACCGGTGGCTGGATGACGCGCTGATGACGGAGGCGCTGGAGCTGTTCGACCAGTTCCTCGGGTACGTCGAAGCTCTCGACCGCCCCCGGGCGGCGCACCTCTACGGGAGGATCATCCTGCTTCAGGAGGTGGGGCGGCTGGACGAAGCTGACGAGGAGCTCGGCAGGCTCGTCGCATGGGGGAATGAGGGTGCGCCGTCACCGCGCGTGGGCGCCGACTTCTTAATGGCGCTCCGCCATCTGCATCGGGGGAGCTTCCAGGCTGCGGTCGATGCCATGCGCCGGGAGGCTCGCGATGCCGTCGAGGCCAACGACCTGGGATCCGCCATGGAAGCGGAGCGGGAGCTCATCAACATCCTGACCCGGGCGAAACGCGCCGAAGAAGCCGTCGGATCGATCAGCAGGTACAACGAATACGCCGCCTTGCTGGGCTGGCCTCCATCCCAGGAATTCAACCCGGACGTCGTCGCACCGGTCATGGCCGGCTTGGGTCGATGGACCGAGTTCGAAGACTTGCTGGGCCGGTGGGTCGATCAGTCGATCCCGGCGAGCCAGGAGAACCAGACCTGGGAAGCCTTCCTGCAGGGACGCTACGTCGTACCGTCGCGGCTCGTACACCTGCTGGGCCCGACGGCCCAATGGCTGATGCACGAGGGCCGCAACTCGGAGGCTGCCACTTTGCTCGCCGCGGCACCGATGGCCTTCGCCGCGACGAAGTTCGCGATGTGGGGGCCGATCGGCGACGAAGCTCTAGTTGCGAAGTTGACCGAAGAACTTGCCGGCGCCGAAGTGGCCGATGTCCCCGCGACCCTGGACGAGCTGTTCTGGTACATCGCGCGGCGGGTCCGCCCTGCGGATGTCCGGGGCAGCGGTGGCGATCGTGGGCGGGAAGCCGGCGGCGAGCGCCAGGGTGGATCCCGAGGCACGCATTGAAGGCTCAGGAACGGGCGAGACGGCGCTCGAGGATGTCGGCCCGGCGGTCGAGCTCGGCCGGGAGCGCCATGATCTTCTCCTGGAGCTCGGCCGCCTCGGGCGTCAGGTCCTCCAGCTTGTCGATCTGCCAGTCGCGCAGGACCGGCTTCACGACCCGGTCGTGGTGGATGCGCAGGTTGTAGATCCCCGCCTTGGCGATCTGCACGGCGCGGCGCCGGAAGCCGGGGATTCCGGTGCCCGGCATCTCGAAGTCGGCGAGCTGGTTGTAGATGCTCTCCATGACCAGCGAGGGCGCCGCCTCGAGCATGGCCAGCACCACGCCGCGGTAGAACAGGAAATGGTGGTTCTCGTCGGCGGCGATCCTGGACATGATCTCGAAGGCCACCGGCTCGTCGGCGAACTTGCCCGCATTGCGATGACTGACCCGTGTGGCCAGCTCCTGGAGGGTCGTGTAGATGTAGATGTCGGCGGGCGTCCGAGCCCGCCGCAGGAAGCCGGCCTCCATCGTCGCCATCCGGTCGTCCTCGAGGTCGACGGGATCACAGTTGCGTGAGGTGAGCAGGTAGCTCCGCAAGGCGATCGAGTGCTGGTTCTCCTCCGCCGTCCAGAGGCGGTTCCACTGGGACATCGCCGACTCGTCGCCGTAGCGTTGCAGCTCGCGGTCGATGGCGGAGTGGTAGTAGGGCAGGTTGTCCTCGGTGAGCAGGTTCAGCACCAGCGCCGTGCGGGCCTCGGGCGAGATCGTGCACTGCGACTCGTCCCACGGCTCCTCGCGGAAGTTGCGCCCCCTCTCCCATGGGACGTACTCGTGGGCATACCAGTGCTGGCGGCGCTCCCTGTGCTCGGCCATCAGCTTCTCGACGGCCGGCTCGACGGTGACCAGCAGCTCGATCTGTTCCGGATCCATGGACCGTGGGTTCCTCTTGTCGGGCGGCTGAGCTTAAACGAACCGGCTCAGCCGTCGTCGGCCGCGATCGCCCAGCTCCTGCCGAACGACCAGGGAGCCGCCGGGTCGACGCACAGCAGCTGGTATATCGAGAAGGCTTCGAGCTCGAAGGCGACGACCGCCCCCGCCATGTAGGCCCTCCAGATGCGGTACGTCCGCTCGTCGGCGGCCGCCAGGGCGGCCTCCCGGTTGCGCTCGAGGTTGGCGATCCAGCGGCGCAGCGTGAGGGCGTAGTGGAGCCGCATCGCTTCGGCATCCCGTACCTCGAAGCCGGCCCGCTCGGCGATCTCGATCGCCTGCTCCACGGGCACCAGCTCACCGTCGGGGAACACGTAGGTGGAGACGAACGTCGGACGGGCGATCGTCGGCATGCGCAGGCCCTTCCGGGGGCGGTTGCGTTCCGAGATGCCGTGGTTGAGCAGCGCCCCACCCGGCCTGAGGAGGCGCCGCAGGTGCGAGAAGTACCCGGGGAGCCGTTCCCGCCCGACGTGCTCGAACATGCCGACCGACGCAATGGCGTCGTACTCGCCGCCCACGTCCCGGTAGTCGGCCTCGAGGATCGTGACCCGATCCTCCAGACCCAGCTCCGCGACCTTGGCACGGGCATACTCCGCCTGGGCCGGCGACAGGGTGGTCCCGGTCGCCTCGGCGCCGTAGTCGCGAGCAGCCCGGATGACCAGGCCGCCCCAGCCGCACCCGATGTCGAGGAACCGCTGCCCGGGACGAAGCTGGAGCTTGCGCAGGATCAGGTCCAGCTTGCGGGCCTGGGCGGCGTCGAGCGTGTCGTCGGGCGTCAGGAAGTAGGCGCAGGAGTAGACCAGCTCCTCCCCGAGGAACAGGGAGTAGAAGTCGTTGCCGGTGTCGTAGTGGGAGCGAACGGCCGCCTCGTCCCGCCTGCGGGTGTGCAGCCGTCCCCGTAGCTGGGGACGCTCGGCGACCTTGCGCCGGGCGTCCGCCGGGAGATGGCGCAGCAGGCCCAGCAACCGCACGGCCGTCACCGGAGCAGTCAGCACGCCGGCGGCCGCGGCACCGAACTTCGTCATGGAGATGATGTCACCCTCGATGTCCACGTCGTCGTACACATAGGACTCACCGGCGGTGAGGTCGCCGGGCGGCAGCATCAGGGCCCGCAGCGCGCCAGGGTGCCGGAGCACCAGCGTGGCGTCGGCGTCGGCGGCACCCCAACGTTCCCCGTCCCAGGTGCGCAGGGCGGGCGTGCCGTCGGGCACGGCCGAGCACATCATGCCGTAGATCGCCCGCGTGGCCGCCTTGGGATCCATGCCGCCTCCGTCCGAACCGCTCCCGGAAGGCGCCGACTGTAGCGTTCCGCCGTGCCGCCGGCCGCGAGGGACGCCGGTCCCGGCTCTGGATCAGCCTGCTCGGACCGCTTCGATCACACGCATGTTCGCCACGCCGTCCGCCGGCGGCACCGGCACCGGCTCCCTGGCAACCACCGCGGCGGCGAAGGCGTCGGCCTGGAGGGCGTACTGGTTCGCAGGGTCGAACACGAGCGTCACGGTGTCGGCGGCGGCGGGCGGGTCGCCTCTGGTCGTGACGAAGATCCGGGTCTCGGCGTCGGGGCTGGGGTTGAAGGGCACCTCCACCTCGATCCGCCCCCTGGTGCCGACCACCTGCACCCGCTGGAAGGGCTCGGACTGCATCGACACCGTGAACGCCACCTGGCAGTGCCCGAATCGAAGAATGCCGGAAGTGGTGGCGTCGGTTCCGAACTCGGGGTCGATCGTCGAGCTGCCGTGTACTTCGTCGGGTTCGGCGCCGACCAGCATCCGAGCGACGTTGATCGGGTAGCAGCCGATGTCCATCAGCGCCCCACCGCCCCACTCGGGGACATTGCGGATGTTGTCCGGATCGCGGTTGTAGTAGGAGAACCACGTCTGGATCGCCACCAGGTCGCCGATCGCCCTGGCCTCCACCAACTCGCGCGCCTTCACCCACTGCGGGTGGAAGCGGTACATGAACGCCTCCTGGAGCGCCACCCCGGCAGCAGCACAGTGGTCCACCATCCGCTGCGCCTCGGTGGCGTCCAAGGCAAGCGGCTTCTCACACAGCACGTGCTTGCCGGCGTCGGCGGCCTGCATCGTCAGCGGAGCATGAAGATGGTTCGGGAGCGGGTTGTACACGGCGTCGACGTCGGGGTCCGCCAACAGCTCGTCGTACGACCCGTAGGAGCGGCCGATCCCCAGCGCGGCGGCGGCCGCCGCCGCGCGCGACCCGTCGCGGGACGCGATGGCAACGACCTCGCTCCGCTCGGCGGAATCCCTGATGGCGGGGATGACCTGCTCCACGGCGATCTTGGCGGTGCTCAGGACTCCCCAGCGCAGCTTGTGCATCAGGCCACCCTAGAAGTCACGCCACTTCCATGCCGTCTCGGCCACCAGCGGGCGCCCCGGGGCGATCACGTCCGGCGTGCGGTTGAGCGCGTCGGGAGGGGCGGTCTGCGGCTCGACGCAGATGGCATGGTCCCGCTCGTCGTAGACCACGAGGTAGTCGCAGGTCGAGCGGACCTCGAGGGTGAGCACCCCCGGCCACGCGATGGTCACCGGCCCTCGGACCTCGCCGAAGCAGTCGTCCCACGGACCGGGAGGCGGAGGGCTGCGCCGCTCGCCGGTGGGGATCCCGGTCCCGTTCCGCACCTCCATGAAGCCGGCCGTGAACGCCAGGTCCCCAGGCCCACCTGCGGCGAGACGGCGCCGGAACCAGGGGTGCCAGCCACAGGCCGCCGGCATCTCGCCGGCGGTGGCGTGCACCTCGAGCCGCATGGTGAGGCCGTCGTCGGCCAGGTCGATGCGCTGGCGGGCGAAGCCGGGGAACGGCCAGCCCGGCCCGAAGTCGGCGGCGAACGTGGCCTCGCCCTCCGCCTCCCATGGGGCGTCGAAGACCGTGCCGTGGATGGCATGGTCGCCGTGGTTGCGGTGGAGCCGGTACTCGACACCGCGGAAGCTGAACCGCCCTTCCCGCAGCCGGCCCGCCCACGGCGCCATCGGATAGCAGCCCCAATCGATCGGCGACGCCGCCCACCCCACGAGCAGCTCGTGGCCCCCTACCACGAGCGACGCCAGCCGGGCGCCGTGGTCGAGGTCGACCGCGACGCCGGCGGCGCCCGAGGTGAGCGACACGATCCGGGGCGCCGCCGTCAGCCTCCCACCCGCGCCCAGGCGCGCTCGCGATCGGAGCGCACCAAGGCGTCGACCGTGCGCTGCACCGCGAGCCCTTCTGCGAAGTCGGGCCAGGGAGGCGGAGCGGCAGGGTCCATCCCCACCAGCAGGTCGCGCACCTCGATGGTCTTCAGGTCGTTGAAGCCGAGCTGATGCCCGGGTGCCGGCACGAATGCTCCGAAATCCGGATGCGACGGCCCGGCGAGGATCGTCGTGAAGCCTGCCCGGCCCTGCGGCTGCCCCGAGCGGTAGAGGTGCAGCTCGTTGAGGCGCTCGAAGTCGAATGCCAGCGAACCCTTCGTCCCCCACACTTCCGCGGCGATGGTGTGCTTGCGGCCGGCCGCCATCCACGACGCCTCGATCGTGCCGGTGGCACCCCCTGCGAAGCGCACGAGGGCGGCCACGGTGTCCGGAACCGCGACCTCACGACGCCGCCCATCGACCTCCCTGGTCCGCACCACGGTCGTGCGGGTCGCCGAGACCTCCGCGATGTCACCCACGAGGTAGCGAGCCATCGAGATGGCGTGGCTGCCGAGGTCGGAGGTGACGCCGTCGCCCGTAGCGGGGTCGAGGCGCCAGGCGTTCACGAGGGTGTGGGGGTCGTGCATGTAGTCCTCGAAGTGCCAGCCGCGGTAGCCGAAGACCTCGCCGATCTCTCCCCCGGCGATGATCTCCTTGGCGACCCGGGCGATGGGCGCCTTGAGGTAGTTGAAGCCGACCAGCGTGCGGACGCCGCCGGCGGCAGCGGCCTCCGCCATCCGCGCCGCCCCGGCGGCGGTCGGCGCCAGTGGCTTCTCGCAGTACACCGCCTTGCCGGCGGCGACGGCCGCCAGCGCCATCTCCTCGTGCAGATGGTTGGGGGTGGTGATGTCGACGACGTCCACCGCCGGATCGGCGACCAGCTCCCGCCAGTTCCCGGTGCTGCGTGCGAAGCCGAGGTCCCGAGCCGCAGCCGCGGCCGTGGCCTCGTCCACGTCGGCCAGCATCTCGAGCCGGGGCGCCGGGACGCCGAACACCGCCGGGCCGGCCCGGTAGGCGAGGGCGTGGACCTTGCCGATGAAGCCGCTGCCGATCAGCCCGATGCCGGCGGTCACAGCCGGTCCCGGAGCTCGCGCATGCCACCGATCCGGTAGGGGCGGTCGTGGAGCCAGCCGACGAAGCCGGGATCACTGAACGCGGCGTATTCGCCCAGTCGCCAGGAGGCGTCCCGGGGATGGACGGCTTCGACGTCGCCGGGGGCGGCGCAGTGCAGAGACAGGTAGGTGACGCCGGGCGGCAAGTCCGCCAGCGTCTCCTTCAAGCGAGGGACGAAGTCGGTCCGGCCCTTGTTCACCAGCGGCATGACGAACGTGTCGGCGGCGGCCAGCTCACCGGCCGCGGCCCGGGCCCGCTCCATTCGCTCGAGGTCGGTCGCGCCGACGTCGAGCACGCCGAAGTAGCCGGCCAGGTCGGAGGGGAAGAGGATGGGGAGCCCGTAGTCCCTGGCGATGCGCACCGTGCCGTCGACGAACTCGGGAGCGACCGCCGCCCCCATGTGGTGGTCGAGATGGGTCACGTCGATGCCGGCGGCCAGCGCGGCGTCGACCTGAGCCCGCAGCTCGGCCTCGACCGCGTCCGGCCGCGCGTTGCCCCGCACCTCGGGGACCCTGGGCCACAGGAAGCCGTCGGGGTCCAGGAGACCGGAATCTGGATCGGTCGTGGACAGCGGCCGCCACCGGAAGGCCGCCGACTCCGACGTCAGCGTCAGGTGGATGCCGAGGTCCAGATTCCCTTCCCGCGCCTGTCGCGCCGCTTCCGGGAACCACCCGCACGGCACCATCACGGACCCGCAGGTCACCGCACCCGAGCCGGCCAGCTCGAACATCGCCGTGTTCGCGCCGTGGGCGCAGGCGACGTCGTCGAGGTGTGGGATGAGCACGGAGTCGGGCACGGCCAGAAAGGTAGCGGGGTCGCGCCGATCTCCCCCCGAGCGGCGGACGAACCCGCCTATCGTGGCGGCTCGCGCAGGCGGCAAGAGGAGGAGCGATGAGTGGGCTCGACGGGAAGGTCGTGGCGATCACCGGGGCTACCGCCGGGATCGGCGCCGCTACCGCCAGGGCGGTCGTCGCCGCCGGCGGCAAGGTGGCGGTCGGGGGGCGGCGCCAGGAGCGGCTCGACGAGCTCCGGGACGCCATCGGAGCCGTCGGCGTTCCGATGGACGTGAGGGATCGGGAGGGGTCGCGGCGCCTGGTGGACGCCGCCATCGAGAACTACGGACGCCTCGACGCGCTCGTCGCCAACGCCGGCATCGGCTCCTACGGCGGGATCATGGACATCAGCGACGAGCAGCTCGAGGAGATGATGGAGACCAACGTCGCCGGCACGGTCTGGCCGATCAGGGCCGCCGTGCCCCACTTCCTCGAGAACGGCAGGGGCGACATCGTCATCGTGGCGTCGGTGGCCGGGCTGCGGGGCGCCGGCGACGAGGCGGTGTATGCCGCCACCAAGTTCGCGCAGGTCGGCCTGGCCGGGGCGCTCGACCGGGAGCTGCGGGAGAAGAACATCCGCGTGACCACGATCTGCCCGGGCGGGGTGGCCACCGAGTTCGCCATGGGCACCGGCCGCACCCCAGACATGCCCGGCCTCGCCAAGATGCTCAGGGCAGAGGACGTGGCCGACGCCGTCGTCTACGCCCTCCAGCAGCCCGAGACCATGCGCACGCTGGTCTGGTCGATGCGCAGCATCCACGAGCCCGACTGAGCCGCCAGACGATGGAACATCCCGACTTCCGACTCGAGGGGCAGGTCGCCGTCGTCACCGGCGCCTCGAAGGGCATCGGCCGCGACCTCGCCATTGCGCTGGCCGGCGCCGGGGCGCGGGTGGTGGCAGCGGCGCGGGACCTGCCGGCCCTGGAGGCGCTCACCGCCGAGATCGAAGCCGGCGGCGGCGAGGCGCTGGCGGTGGAGCTGGACGTGCGCGACGTCGCCGGGATCCGCGCCGCGTTCGAGCGGGTGCGGGGCCACTTCGGTTCCGTCGACGTCCTGGTGAACAACGCGGGCCTCGGGGCCAACCAGCGGGCCGAGGACGTCACCGAGGCCGACTGGGACGAGATGATGGCGGTCAACCTGCGGGGGCTGTTCTTCTGCTGCCAGGCGGCCGGGCGGATCATGCTGGAGCAAGGCCACGGGCGGATCGTCAACATCAGCAGCCAGGCCGGCGTGGTCGGCATTCGCGACCATGCCGTCTACTCGGCAGGCAAGGGCGGTGTGAACCTGCTCACCAAGGTCCTGGCACTGGAGTGGTCGCACCGGGGCGTCACCGTCAACGCGGTGGCGCCGACGTTCATCTACACCCCCGGCACCGCGGAGCGCCTCGATCGGCCCGAGTACCTGGAGAGCGTGCTCGACAGACTGCCGATCGGCCGGGTCGGCGCCACCACCGACGTCGCCGCCGCCGTCATCTACCTGGCGTCGCCGGCCGGGGGCATGGTGACCGGCCACGTGCTGCTCGTCGACGGCGGCTGGACGGCACAGTGAGGCCGCCCGGATCGGCGCGGGGGGGAGACGGCCGCCACCCCGCGAGTGGGCCGCCCCTCTGGCAACGTCGAACCCGCCTCAGATTCGCCGCGTAGCCTGCAGCCTGCGACGTTCGGCCCTAGCCCGGCACATCCGCCCGCGCCACCATCACCAGTGAGGGGGCACGAGTGCTCATCGAGCTGAGAGACGTCACGAAGCGCTACGGAGAAGGTGCGCTGGCCGTCACCGCCCTCGCCGAAGTCGAGATGCTGGTCGACGAGGGAGAGTTCGTGGTGGTGCTGGGCCCGTCGGGCAGCGGCAAGACCACCCTCCTCAACGTGGTGGGCGCCCTCGACACTGCCAGCGAGGGCGCGGTGCGGGTGAACGGCGTCGACATCACCGCGGCTTCCCGCAGGGAGTTGTTCAACTTCAGGGCACGGACCGTCAGCTTCATCTTCCAGGCCTTCAACCTGTTCCCCGGCCTCACCGCCCGCGAGAACGTCATGTTCGGCGCGCACGCCGCGGGCTCCGAATCCGACCCCGACCGGCTGCTGGACAGCGTCGGTCTCGGAGACAAGGGGGACCGGTTCCCCCACGAGCTTTCGGGAGGCGAGCAGCAGCGGGTGGCGATCGCCCGGGCGCTGGCCACCG
>CAYGCW010000046.1:0-12111 GCA_964348465.1 uncultured Acidimicrobiia bacterium
CCACATCCGGCGTCGCCCACGAGAAGTTCTACTTCGGCAACCCCGGCGACATCCCCCTGGCGGGAGACTGGGACGGCGACGGCTGCGACACCCTCGCCACGTACCGCCCGGCCGAAGGGCGCATGTACCTCAGCAACCGTCTCGGGCCCGGGTCCGCCGAGGTTGCGTACACGTTCGGCGACCCCGGAGACCTCCCGGTGGTCGGCGACTTCAACGGCGACGGACGCGACGACCTCGGCCTGCACCGTGCTTCCACGGGCTTGTTCTACGCCCGGTTCTCACACCGCACCGGCACCGCCGACATCAGCTTCGTCTTCGGGGATCCCGGCGACCTGCTGGTCGCCGGCGACTGGGACGGTGACGGCGTCGATACCGTCGCGGCGTACCGGCCGCGGACCAGGCTCTGGTACGTGAAGATCGCCAACGCCGCCGGTCCTGCCGACCACGTCCTCGCCGGCCCGACGGCGGTCCCGATTCATCCCGTCGCCGGCGCCTTCGGCCGCTGACCGCCGCCCCAGCATCGGGCGGCCGCGCGAAGTAGGCTGCCACCGGGACCCTGGGACGGCGACCGGGGCCCACATCCGCGAGCGAGGAGGCAGCGCCTTGGAAGTCACAGTCACCGTCAACGGCACGACACACACCAGGGACGTGGAGCCCCGCCTCCTCCTCGTCGATCTCATCCGTGACCATCTCGGCCTTACCGGCACCAACATCGGCTGCGATACGACCCAGTGCGGGTCGTGCACGGTGCACCTGGACGGAATGGCGGTCAAGTCGTGCACGGTCCTCGCCGTCCAGGCCGACGGCGGCAGCGTGGCCACCATCGAGGGCCTCGCCAACGGCGAGCTGCATCCCATGCAGCAGGCGTTCCGCGACCAGCACGGCCTCCAGTGCGGATTCTGCACGCCGGGCATGATCATGTCCGCGGTGAAGCTGGTCGAGGAGTCCGACGGATCGCTCGACGACGACGCCATCCGCCAGGGCCTCGAAGGCAACCTGTGCCGCTGCACCGGTTACGAGAACATCGTCAAGGCGGTCCGCCAGGCCGCCGCCCAGGCGTGAGGAGGCACCAATGACCGCATTCGGATCAGCAGTCAAACGCCTCGAGGACCCGCGGTTCATCACAGGACGGGCCCGCTACACCGACGACTTCACGCTGCCGGGCACGGCCCACATGGCCGTGGTGCGCTCGCCGTTCGCCCACGCCCGGATCAATTCGATCGACACCTCGGCCGCCGAGGCCATGGACGGGGTGGTGGCGGTGCTCACCGGACAGGACATGAAGGACGCCGGCTTCGCCGGCATCCCTTGCGCGTTCGTCGTTACCAACGCCAACACGCTCACCCCCGAGCACCCGGCGATGGCCGTGGAGAAGGTGCGCTACGTGGGCGACGCGGTGGCCATGGTGATCGCCGAGAACGACTACCAAGCCCGCGACGCCGCCATGGCCGTCGAGGTGGACTACGACCCGCTGCCCGCCGTCACCGATCCCAAGGAAGCCCACGCCGAGGGCGCTCCGCAGATCTTCGACGACGTCCCGGGCAACGAGATCCTGCACTGGGTCGTCGCCGGCGGCGACGTGGAGGCCGCGTTCAACGATGCCGACGTCGTCGTCACGGAGACGATCCGCCAGCAGCGCCTCATCCCCACGGCGATGGAGCCCCGCTCCACACTGGCGTCGTGGGACCCGGCGATGGAATCGCTGACGCTGTGGAACACCACCCAGAATCCGCACATCCTGCGCTTCCTGCTGTCGCTCGTCACGGGGATCGGGGAGCACAAGATCCGGGTCATCGCCCCCGACGTGGGCGGCGGCTTCGGGTCGAAGCTCCCCCACTATCCCGAAGACGCGATGGCGGTGTTCGCATCGCAGCGCACCGGCCGGCCGGTGAAGTGGACCGAGACCCGGAGCGAGAACTACCAGGCAACGATCCACGGCCGCGACCACGTCGAGGAGGTCGAGCTGGCGGCGAAGAGCGACGGCACCATCACCGGCCTCCGGGCGACCACGTGGGCCAACCTGGGCGCCTACCTGTCGACGGCCTCGACCGGGGTGCCGACGATCCTGCACGGCCTGATGCTGTCGGGTGTCTACGACATCCCCAACATCCACGAGGACGTGTACGGGGTCGTCACCAACACGACGCCGGTGGACGCCTATCGCGGCGCCGGGCGGCCCGAGGCGACGTTCATGCTGGAGCGGATGGTCGACAAGCTCGCCCACACCCTCGACATGGATCCCGTCGACGTACGCCGCAAGAACATGATCGAGCCGTTCACCGAGGGCCACACCGTGGCCACGGGGCTGGTCTACGACACCGGCAACTACCAGGGCACGCTCGACAAGGCGCTCGACATGGCGGACTACAAGGCGCTCCGCAATCGTCAGCGCGAGATGCGCGACCAGGGCAAGCTGCTCGGCATCGGCTTCTCCACCTACGTGGAGATCTGCGGCCTGGGCCCGTCGGAGGTCGCCGGCGCCATCGGCTTCGGCGGCGGCCTGTGGGAGTCCGCCATCGTGCGCTTCCACCCATCCGGCAAGGTCAAGCTGATGGTGGGCGTCAACCCCCACGGCCAGGGCGAGGAGACCACCTTCGCCCAGATCGTGTCCGACCAGCTCGGCGTGCCGGTCGAGGACGTCGACGTCACCTACGGCGACACGGCCGAGACGCCGATGGGTTGGGGCACCTACGGGAGCCGCACGACGGCGGTGGCAGCCGGCGCCATGGTCGGCGCCTTCGAGAAGATCAAGTCGAAGGGCCGCAAGATCGCCGCCCACCTGCTGGAAGCGTCGGAGGAGGACATCGAGTTCGCCGACGGCAAGTTCTTCGTGCGGGGCTCCGAGGATCAGGCGATGACGATCCAGGACGTGGCCCTCGCCGCCAACACGGCGTGGAACATGCCCGAGGGCGTCGAGCCGGGCCTCGAGGCATCGGCGTTCTTCGACCCGTCCAACTTCGTGTACCCGTTCGGCACCCACATCGCGGTGGTCGAGGTCGACCCCGAGACGGGCGAAGTCGAACTCCAGAGGTACATCGCCGTGGACGACGTCGGCCCGCAGATCAACCCGATGATCGTCGAGGGCCAGATCCACGGCGGGATCGTCCAGGGCGTGGGCCAGGCTCTCTGGGAGGGCGCCGCCTACGACGAGAACGGCAACCTGCTCACCGGGTCGTTGATGGACTACGCGATCCCCAAAGCCGAGTGGCTGCCCGAGTTCGAGCTGGACCACACCGTCACCCCGACGGAAGTGAACCCGCTTGGCGTCAAGGGCTGCGGCGAGACCGGCACCATCGCTTCCACCCCGGCGGTCTACAACGCCGTGATGGACGCCATCGCCCACCTCGGCGTCGAGAAGGTGGACATGCCGCTGACACCGGAACGGGTCTGGCGGGCCATCCAGGATGCGCAGCAGGGTTAGGAGGTAGACGATGCATCCAGCACCATTCGAGTACCACCGACCCTCGACCCTCGACGAGGCGCGTCAGCTCCTGACGACGATCGACGGTGCCCGGCCGCTGGCAGGCGGCCACAGCCTGCTGCCGGTCATGAAGCAGCGGCTGGCGTCGCCTGCGGCGCTGATCGACCTGGCAGGCATCCCCGGGCTCGACTCGATATCCGTGACCGACGGCGCGCTGAGCATGGGGGCGATGGCCACCCACGCCGCCATCGCGGCATCTGCCGAGGTGAGCGGCGGGTGGGAGGTCATCGCCGAGACGGCGGCGATCATCGGCGACCGCCAGGTTCGCAACCGCGGCACCATCGGCGGCTCCGTGGCTCACGCCGATCCGGCGGCCGACTACCCCACCGTGCTGCTGGCGCTCGGGGCGTCGATCGAGATCCAGGGCGCCGCAGGTTCCCGCACCGAAGCCGCGGAGGACTTCTTCGTCGATCTCTTCACCACATCGCTCCAGGCGGGAGAGCTGGTGACGGGCGTCAGCGTGCCGGCCCTCGGCGGATCCGGCGCGGCCTACGAGAAGCACAAGCACCCGGCATCGGGCTACGCGGTCGTCGGCGTGTGCGCGGTCTCCGACGGCGCCGGCGGCGGCCACTTCGTGGTGGGCGGCGCGACCGGCAGCCCGGTCAAGGTGAACGGCACCGACCCGTCCGCCATCTCGGGGGCGATCAGCAACCCCATCGGCGACGTCTATGCCAGCGGCGAGTACCGGGTCCACCTGGCGACCGTGCTCGCGAAGCGGGCCCTCGACACGGCCAACGAGCGGGCGGGCTAGAAGCAAAGGGGAAGCCGGACTGACGAGCACCTCCCCCGCCTGGAGGCGGGGGAGGTCAGTCCGCCGCCGGCTCCGGCAACGCCGAAACCGGGAACGGTGGCCGCCGCGCCGCGGCCGGCCCACGGCCGGAACAGCCGCTGACGTAGCACTAGCCTGCGCCACCATGGTCCCCGACACCGTCGACGACGTCATCGCCGCCCTCGAGGGCGAGCAGTACCTCACCGACCGCAGCCTGGGCGTCGCCGTCCACCTGGCACTCCAGCTCGGCCGGCCGCTCTTCCTGGAGGGCGAGGCCGGCGTCGGCAAGACCGAGGTCGCCAAGGTGCTGGCCGCGATGCTCGACACCGACCTCATCCGCCTTCAGTGCTACGAAGGACTCGACGTCTCCCACGCCCTCTACGAATGGGACTACGCCCGCCAGATGCTCGCCATTCGGCTCCTCGAAGCGCGCGCCGACGCGCCGGAGGTGAGCGACATCATGAGCCGCGAGTACCTGATCGCCCGTCCGCTCCTCCAGGCGGTCGACGCCGGGGCCGCAGGACGGCGGACGGTGCTGCTCATCGACGAGTTGGACCGGGCGGACGAGGAGTTCGAGGCCTACCTCCTCGAGCTGCTCTCGGATTTCCAGGTCACGGTCCCCGAAGTCGGCACGATCAAGGCCGCCGTGCCGCCGGTCGTGATCATCACGTCGAACCGCACCCGCGAGATCCACGACGCACTCAAGCGCCGCTGCATCTACCACTGGATCGACTACCCGGACTTCGAGCGTGAATCCGCCATCGTCCTGCGCAAGGTGCCGGGCATCTCGGAGATGCTGGCCGACGACCTCGCCGGCGCCATGCAGAAGCTGCGCGCCATGGACCTCTTCAAGCCGCCGGGCGTTGCCGAGACGCTCGACTGGGGCGCGGCGCTCATGGTGCTGGGCGAACACCGGCTGAGCCCTGGCACCGCCGACGCGACCCTCGGCGTGATCCTCAAATACGAGGAGGACATCGCCCGGGTGCGCGCCGCCGGTGTGGCCAGCCTCGTGCCGGCCACCGGCTGACCACGCCACCGCCCGGCCCGAAGGCGCCGGGCGCCGGTAGCCTGCGACACGTGCCGTTCGCCGAGAACCTCATCCATTTCTCCCGCTACCTGCGCGCCCGGGGGTTCTCGATCACGCCGGACACGTCCTCGGCGCTGATCGACGCCGCCGCCACGGTCGACCTCGCCAGCCGCGACGACGTCCACGCTGCCTTCCGCGCCGTGACGGTGACGAGGCCCGAGCAGCTAGAGGCCTTCGATGCCGCCTTCGACCTGTTCTTCGGGTCGGGGAAAGGCAGCCACCGACCCCGCCTCGACCAGATCGAGTACCACGTCCACGACCGGGAGCGGCCCCGGCCGCTGGTGCCGGTGCTCGCCGAGCAGGCGCCCGGAAACGTGGAGCGGGCACGCGACGACGTCGAAGAGACCGTCGGCGCCTCCCATGCCGAGCGTCTCGGCCGCAAGGACTTCGGCGACCTCACCCCCGAGGAGCAGGCCGAGGTCCGGCGGATGATCGCCCAGATGATGTGGCAGCCGGCCGACGCGCCGTCCCGCCGCTGGGCGGCGGCCCGGGACGGCAGCCGACCCGACTTCCGGCGCACCTTCCGCAACATGGTCGGCCCTGAGGGCGACCTGATGCAGCTGGCAGCAGAGGCGCGCCGGCACCGCAAACGGCCGCTGCTGATCCTCGCCGACGTCAGCGGCTCCATGGAGCGCTACTCCGAGATGCTCCTGTACTTCGTCCACGCCGCCCAGGGCCGGCTGGGCCGGGTGGAGGCATTCGTCTTCTCCACCCACCTCACCCGGATAACCAGGGAGATTCGCCACCGCGACCCGCGAGTCGCCCTCCGCCACGTGGCGGCGAAGGTCACCGACTGGTCGGGCGGCACCCGCATCGGCGAGTCGCTTCACGCGTTCAACTGGGAATGGAGCCGCCGGGTGGCGCGCGGCGGACCGATCGCGGTGGTCGTCTCGGACGGCTGGGACCGTGGCGACCCCGGCCTGCTCCATGACGAAATGGCCCGCTTCGCCCGCAGCGTCCACCGCGTCGTCTGGCTCAACCCGCTCGCGGGGCGCGACGGGTTCCGCCCCGAAACCAGGGGAATGCGGACCGTGCTGCCGTTCGTCGACCACTTCCTGTCGGCGGCCAACCTGGTCGATCTCAGAGAGGTGGTCCGGCTCCTAGAGTCGGTACCGGCGCGGCGCCGCACGGTGGCCCGCACGTGAGACGCAGGAGGCCGAGATGAGCGAAATGGCCGAGGCCCTGGCCATCGCCGACCGCTGGGCGACCGAGGGCAAACAGGTGGCGGTGGCCACGGTCGTCAAGGTGAAGGGCTCTGCGCCACGTCCCGAGGGCGCCAAGTTCCTGGTGTCGTCGGCCGGCGACATGGAAGGCTCCGTCAGCGGCGGCTGCGTCGAGAACGACGTGTTCCTCCACGCCCAGCAGGTCATCGAGTCGGGCGAGCCGCGGCTGATCACGTACGGCATCGCCGACGAAGAGGCTTTCGAGGTGGGGCTGGCCTGCGGCGGGACGATCGAGGTGTTCGTCGAGAGATGGTGAGCGACGTCCACGCCGCCGTCGCCGACCTCGCCAAGCGGGAGCGGCTGGGGGCAGTGGCGACCGTGGTCGCAGGCCCCGACACCGGGGCCAAGGCCGCCATCGACTTCGAGACCGGCTACGTGGCCGGCGCCCTCCCTGACGACGTCGCCGGGGACGTGCTCGCCGACGCCCGCCAGCTCATGGACAACGAGCAGACCCGGACGCTGGCCTACGGCGAACGCGAGGTCTACGTGGAGACGGTGGCGCCCGACCCCCACCTGCTGATCTTCGGCGCCGTCCACATCGCCCAGCCCCTCACCACCATGGCGAAGATGCTCGGCTTCCAGGTGACGGTCTGCGACGCCCGTCCCGCCTTCACCAGCCGGGAGCGGTTCCCCGACGCCGACGCCGTCGTGGTCGGCTGGCCCGGCGACGTGATGGACGAGCTGACGATCGACCGCCGCACCTACGTGGTGATCCTCAGCCACGACGCCCGCTTCGAGGACCCGGTGTTCCCGGTGCTGCACGACAGCCCGGTGCGCTACATCGGCGCCATGGGCAGCCGTCGCACCCACCGCAAGCGCGCCGAGCGCCTCGCCGCCGAGGGGTGGACGGAAGAAGACATCGCCCGAATCCACGGACCCGTGGGGCTAGACATCGGCGCCGAGCAGCCTGCCGAGGTGGCGGTGTCGATCCTCGGCGAGATGATCCAAGTCCGCTACGGCAGCGGCACCGGCCTGTCGCTCACCGGTCGCGAGGGCCGCATCCACCTCCAGCGCACCGAGGACGAGGGCGACCTCTGACACTCCGAGCACCTCAGTGCTGGAGCGGGAAGAGACAGAAAGGATGCCCGGCCGGGTCGAGCATCACTCGCACGTCCTCCTGCGGCTGGTGGTCGGCCACCGTCGCGCCGAGGTCGCACGCCCAGGCCACGGCCGCGTCGAGGTCGGCGGTGCCGATGTCGAGGTGGAGCATCATCTGCGGCGCGCCGGGAGCGGCGGGCCACACCGGCCGCTCGTAGTTCTCCTCGGTCTGGAACGACAGCCCGGTTCCCCCGTCCGGCGCCCGCAGCATCACCCAATCGCTCTCCTGGTGGGCGATCCGCCACCCCAGGAGCTGCGAGTAGAACGTGGCCAGCTCGAGGGGATCCGGAGCACCGAGGACGACTGCCGAAAACTCCATCCGAGGCTGCGCCATCAGGGCCTCCTTTCCGCCGGGCGGGGCCGCCACCCATACGGCCGCGGCCCGCCACCGGGCTCGCTACACGCAGGGCACCGAAGGCGTGTTGCCGCGGGACCTGCAGCTTCCGCCTTCGCCTGTGGTGATGATGACCGTCGGCGAGTCGAACACGTTGCGACGGGCCACCGTGGTGCCGTCGGGACCCGAGTCGATGCTGACCTGCCCCGGCGCGATCAACACGCTGTCGGTGACGGTGACACGCCCATCGAGCGAGACGTGCACCGCGACCGAAGATATCGTCGGGCCGACCGCCTCGAGTGTGGAACGCCGCACCGTGGCCCGGCCGGAGGCGTCGGCGACCGATCCGGAGACCTCGACGGTCTGACCGCGTACGAAGCTGTCGACGACCACCGCGCGGCCCCCGGACTCGTCCCGGCTCGGATCGCCGGAGCAGCAGCCGGCGGAGAGCTGCACGAAGCTCGCGAGATCGATCGTCGAGCGCGCGACGCGGATCCGCGAGCCGGTGAGCGAGTCGACGACCACGAACCCACCCGGCCCTTCGAGAACCACGCCGTGCAGCGTCAGGCTCGTCCCGGCGGCGATCCGCACCAGACAGAGCTCGGTGATCGTGCCGGCGCCGCCCCGGACCCGCAGGTCGTCGCCGACGTCGAGGATCCCGTCGTCGTTGCAGTCGGCGGCGAGGTCTGCGGCATCGATCGGCGGGTGCGCTCCTGCGGCTGCGGCGGGAAGGACCGCAACAAGTACCGCGAGCACGGCGATCACCCCAAGGCGTTGCATGGCACCACTCCTACTCGGTCGGTGGGTTCTCATCATAGAGACCACGTTCCGTGTTCAGCGTCTACCGGGATCCCGGGATCTCCTCGCCGCCCAGCGAGCGGAGGTACGCGTACGAGAAGATCCCGGTGTGGTGCGCATCGGGGGAGAATACGAAGTTGATGGCGTAGTCCCCCACCAGCGAGGCGGCGTCGATCTCCACGGGGAGAGGTCCTTCCAGCACCAGCGCGGTGCGGTGCGCCCCGTCGGGCTCGCGGCAGGCGGCGCACGGGCATGCCGCTCGCAGCTCCCGGGCCGTCAGCTCCTGGCGGGCCCCGCCCGGCCACGTCAACGTGACCGACCTCCGCCCCTCGACCTCGATACGCTCCGGCACCTCCACGCCGTGCGAGGCTACCGGCTCTCCGGGCGACCACAATGGCCGCCATGTCGACGCCGCGTCTCACGATCCTGCCCGGCCACCCGGACTTCCTCGACCTGCCCTGGGGCGAGCCCCTGGACACTTGGGAGGACGTCCGCCTGGTGGAGTTGCCGACCGGCGTCCACCGCCACGTCGTCCGCTTCGTGGCGTACGGCGACCGCGTGTACGCGATCAAAGAGCTGCCGCTGCGCTTCGCCCGTCACGAGTTCGTGTCGCTGCGCGAGCTCGCCGACCGCGAGGCGCCGGTGGTGGAGGCAGCCGGGCTGGTGGAACGCGACTGGGTCGACCCCACCGAAGAGTGGTCGGCGGCGGTCATCACCCGCTACCTCGACTTCGCCTTCTCCTACCGAGAGCTGATCTCGGGCGGCAACTTCGGGCATCGCCGCAACCAGCTCCTCGACGGCTTTGCCGGCCTGCTCGTCGAGCTGCACGTGCTCGGCTGCTTATGGGGAGACTGCTCGCTGTCCAACGTGCTGTACCGCTACGACGCCGCCGCGCTGGACATCACGATGGTCGACGCCGAGACGGTCGAGCTGCACGACCAGCTCACGCCCGGGCAGCGGCGGGAGGACATCGAGGTGATGATCCTCAACGTCGCCGGCGGCATGGCCGACGTCGCCGCCGAACAGGGCCTCGACCTCGACGCTGCGGACCTCTCCCTCGGGGACGACATCGCCGGCCGTTACCACGCGCTGTGGGGCGAGCTGACCCAGGATCCGATCATCGGGCAGGAAGAGCGGTACAAGATCACCCAGCGGATCGGCCGCCTCAACGCCCTCGGGTTCGAGGTCGGCGGGGTGGAGCTGGAGCCCATGGCGGACGGCTCGCGCCTGCGACTCAAGGTGGAGGTGGGGGGCCGGACCTACCACCGCCATCGCTTGTCCTACCTGACCCGGATCGACGCCACGGAGAACCAGGCGCGCCAGATCCTCGCCGACCTCCGCTACCACGAGGCCAAGATGCCGAAGTCCGACGTCAACAAGGCGGTGGCGGCGATCCAGTGGCGAGTCGGCGTCTTCCAGCCGCTGCTGCGCCGCATCGAACTGGCGCTGGCTGCCCGCAACGGCGAGGGCGACCCGGTCCAGAAGTACTGCGACTACCTGGAACACCGCTACCACCTGTCGTACGCGGCAGGGCGCGACGTTCCCTCCGAGGAGGCGTTCGAGGACTGGCTGGCGGCGGGTATGCCGGGCCTGAGGCCCGCCCCGTAGCGGCGTCAGACGAGCGCCTGGGCGGCGGTCGCGCCGCTCACTCCGCCGTCCACCGGCAGGGTGACGCCGGTGATCCAGGTGGCTCGGTCGGAGGCGAGGAACACCACCGCCGCGGCGACGTCCTCTGGCAATCCCAGCCGCCCCAGTGGGTGCTGGGCGGCAGCTTCCTGTTCCCGATCCTCCCAGAGCGCGCGCGCCATCACCGTCTTCACGACCGCCGGCGCCACGGCGTTGACCCGCACTCCCGGCGCCATCTCCAGAGCGAGCTGGCGGGTGAGGTGGATGAGCGCCGCCTTGGAGACGTTGTAGGGGCCGAGCAGCGGGCTTGGGTAGAGGCCGGCGATCGAGGCGATGTTGACGATGACGCCGCCGTGCTCGCCCATCCACTGCCGCCACGCCTCCCTGGCGTAGAGAAGCGGGCCGAACTGGTTCACGGCGAACACCTTCTGGACGCCGCCGAGGTCCACATCCCAGAAGTTGCCTGCCACCGGGTTGGTGCCGGCGTTGTTGACGAGGATGTCGCAAGAACCGAAGTGGTCGACGGCCCGTCCGACCGCCAGCTCGGCGTGGTCCGGGACGTCCGCTTTCGCCACCACCGCCAAGACGCGGTCGCCGCCGAGCCGCTCCGCGGCCGCCTGTACGTTGTCCGGCTTGCGGCTGGTGATCACCACGCCGCGCGCCCCGCTCGCCAGCAGCTCGGCGGCCACCGCCTCGCCGATCCCGCGGCTGGCACCGGTGACCAGAGCCACCTTGTCGTCGACCCGCGCCTCCATCGGTCCTCCTGCTCGTTCGGCCGCGGATGGTACGCGATGACGGGGCGTTGGGTAGCGTCCGCGCCGTGGCGAACCGATACGTGGGGCTGCTCCGCAGCAACCCGGACTTCCGGAACCTCTACGCAGCGCAGCTCATCTCGTTCATGGGCGACTGGTTCCTGGTCGTCCCGCTGCTGGGCCTGATCTTCGAGATCACCGGATCCGAGGTCGCCACCGCCGCCGTCATCGTCGCCGAGACGCTCCCCGCCTTTCTGCTGGCGCCGATCACCGGAGCAGTCGCCGACCGGTTCGACCGCAAGAAGATCATGATCATCGCCGATCTGTTCCGCGTCGGGGCGGCGCTCGGCCTGGTCCTCGTCGACGACCTGCGCAGTCCGGCACTCGCTTTCGCGCTCGTCGGGATCGTGGCCGTCGGGTCGGCGTTCTTCTTCCCCGCCTCCAACAGCGCGCTCCCCAACCTCGTCGAGCCCGGAGAGCTGGCCCACGCCAACGTGCTGCTGGGCTCGGCCTGGGGGACGATGGCGGCGGTCGGGGCGGCCCTCGGCGGCACGCTCGCCGACCTCGCCGGACGGGACCTGGCGTTCGGCGTGGACGCGCTCTCGTTCCTGATCTCGGCGCTGCTGATCCTGCGCGTGCGACGGTCGTTCGCCGAGCGCACCACGGCAGCCCGGCCCGGCTTCGTCGAGTCGACCCGGGAGACGATCCGCTTCGCCCGCACCCACCCGGAGGTGGCGGCGCTGCTCACGTCGAAGTCGGGCTTCGGCATCGTCGCCGGAGCCATCGTGCTGTTCCCGGTGATCTCGATCGAGTTGTTCGACGCGGGCGACACGGGAACCGGCCTCCTGTTCGGCGCTCGCGGCCTGGGCGCGCTGATCGGACCGTTCCTGGCCAGGCGGTGGTTCGGCCAGAGCGACCGGCGCCTGGTGGGCACGATCGGCTA
>CAYGCW010000047.1:0-11999 GCA_964348465.1 uncultured Acidimicrobiia bacterium
CCGAGGTGCGCAACGCCTTCCGTCCCCACACCGTCGATGAGTTGTACCGGGCGCTCGACCACGCCCGCCAGACGCCCGACGTCGGCTGTGTCCTCCTCACCGGTAACGGACCCTCGCCGAAGGATGGCGGGTGGGCGTTCTGCTCGGGCGGAGACCAGCGCATCAGGGGCGCAGATGGATACCAGTACGAGGGCGACGAGCCCCTGGTGGCCGACTCGGCGCGACTCGGACGCCTGCACATCCTCGAGGTGCAACGCCTGATCCGCTTCATGCCCAAGGTGGTGATCGCGGTGGTGCCGGGGTGGGCGGTGGGGGGCGGCCACTCGCTCCACGTGGTTTGCGATCTGACCCTGGCGTCCCGCGAGCACGCCGTCTTCAAGCAGACCGACGCCGACGTGGCCAGCTTCGACGCCGGCTACGGCTCCGCGTACCTGGCCCGCCAGGTGGGCCAGAAGCGCGCCAGGGAGGTCTTCTTCCTCGGGAGGGACTACTCGGCGCAGGAAGCTCACGAGATGGGCATGGTCAACGCAGTCGTGCCCCATGACGATCTCGAGCGCGTCGCCCTGGAGTGGGCGCGTGAGGTGGTGGCCAAGAGCCCGACCGCCCAGCGCATGCTCAAGTTCGCGTTCAACCTGGTCGACGACGGCCTCGTCGGCCAGCAGATCTTCGCCGGCGAGGCAACCCGTCTCGCCTATGGAACGGACGAGGCACAGGAGGGAAGGGACGCCTTCCTGGAGAAACGTGCCCAGGACTACCGCCGCTTCCCGTGGCACTTCTGAGCGGCGCCCGGTCGACTTCCCCGTCGCGGTGACGCGTCCTCCTCGGGCCGCCTACCTGCTGGCGGCCCGGCCGCGGACACTCTGGGCGGCAGTGGCGCCGGTCCTCGTCGGATCGGCTCTGGCCGTGCGCGACGACGGCTTTCGATTCGACGCTTTCGTCGCGGCGCTCGTGGCGGCTCTCGCAGTCCAGGTGGCGGTCAACTTCGCGAACGACGCCGCGGACGCGGCCCGGGGCGCCGACGGCGCAGCTCGAATCGGCCCCACCAGGGCAGTCGGCTCCGGTCTCCTCACCCCCCGCCAGATGTGGGCCGGGGTATGGGCCGCATTCGGGGTGGCGGGAGCGGCCGGCCTCTACCTGGCGTGGATCGCCGGATGGGTGGTGGTCGTCATCGGGGCGGCCTCCGTGGCCGCCGCCCTCGGCTACACGAGCGGCCCCGCCTACGGTTACCGGGGGCTGGGCGAGTTGTTCGTCTTCGTGTTCTTCGGAATGCTGGCCACCGTCGGCACGCGCTTCGTCCATGACCGGTCGGCGCCTGCCGAGGCGTGGCTGCTGGCGGTGCCGATCGGGCTCTTGGTGACCGCGATCCTGGTCGCCAACAACGTGCGCGACCTCGACACCGATGCGGCCGTCGGCAAGCGCACCCTGGCGGTTGCGCTGGGGCGCCGCTACGCCCGTCTGCTGTTCGCGGCGCTGATCACCGGTGCGTTCGCGCTGGTGGGCGCCTATGCGCTGGCCGGCCTCACGCCGCGCGGGACCGCGGTCGCACTGGCGGCGGCCCCGCTCGCCGTGTCGCCAGTGCGGGCGGTCGCCTCGGAGACCGCCGGCGAGCCCTTGATAGCGGCACTCGAGGGAACCGCCCGCCTGCACCTCGCCTTCGCCGTTCTGCTGGCGGCCGGCGCGCTCCTCGGCGGCTGATAAAGCCCGGACAAAAACCCTCAACCGGAGCTGGAGCCGGCCGATACCTCCCCCATACGGCCCTGATCAGGCCGAGATTGAGCTCTCAGATCATGCATGGTTGCCGGGTCGTCCGGAACAAGGCCATGAATTCACGGGTCGGCCCGATCGGGTCGACCCGATTCTCTTCCGGCCCCGGAACCGGCACCCGGTAACCTGGCCCCGCCTTGGAGCACACCAACCGCAACTACGCCTTCGTGGTCCCATTCGTCAAGGCCCTCGCCGACCTGGGCCTCCGGCATGTGTGCATCACGCCGGGGTCGCGCTCCACGCCGCTGGCGCTTTGCTTCGCCGCCGAGGACTCGATCAACGACTGGGTCCATCTCGACGAACGTTCGTCGGCCTTCTTCGCACTCGGCATGGCCAAAGCGACCGGCACCCCAGTCGCCGTGGTGTGCACCTCGGGTTCGGCGGCAGCCGAGCTCCATCCCGCAGTGGTCGAGGCCCGCCAGGCCCGCGTGCCGCTCCTGCTCCTCACCGCCGATCGCCCTCCCGAGCTCCGCGACGCCGGCGCCCCGCAGACGATGGATCAGGTGAAGCTGTTCGGCGAAGCGGTGAAGTGGTTCCACGACGCCGGGGCGCCGGTCCCCGACCCGGAGTTCGTGCGCACGGGCCCGGCGCTGGCCGGGCGAGCGTGGGCGGCCGCCGTCGACACCCCGGCCGGCCCGGTGCACGTCAACTTCCGGTTCCGCGACCCACTGAGCCCCGCGGCCGTCCCCGGCGACGCTCCCGACCCCGGGCTGCTCGTGTACCCCCGCTACACCCCCGGCGCCCTGCACCTCGACGATGCATCCCTGTCCGCCCTCGCAGACGAGGTATCGGGGCGGCGGACCCTGGTCGTCTGCGGACCTCAGGACGACCCGGCCCTGCCTGCGGCCGTTGCCGAGCTGGCCGCCGCCGGCGGCTTCCCGATCTTCGCAGACGCGCTCTCTGGCGTACGAGCCGGGACCCACGATCTCGGCAACGTCGTCGCAGTTGGGGGGCCGCTCGCCGCGGCCGGTGCGCTCGACGCGTTGCGGCCCGAGGTCGTGCTGCGCTTCGGTGCCCTGCCCACGGCCAAGCCGGTCTTCCGCTGGCTGGCCGACCACCGCGGCGTTCCGCAGCTGCTCGTGGACCCGGCCGGCTGGCGGGACCCGTACGCCACGGCATCGCACGTCGTACGCGCCGATCCGGTCATCACCGCCGCGGCGCTCGCCAAGGCCATCGGGAGCCGGGCGCCAGACGATTGGGCGCCGTCGTGGCGGGCCCTCGACGACCGCGCCGCGTCGCTGCTGGCTGCGGCCGTCGCGGCCGAGCCGTTCCCGACGGAGCCCGGGGTGGCGGCAGCCGTCTTGGCAGCCGTCCCCTCCGGGTCCACCGTGTGGGCGGCTTCGTCGATGCCGGTGCGGGACGTGGACACCGTGCTTCCCCGCCTCGACCGAGCCCTTCGGGTCGTCGGCAACCGGGGCCTCAACGGCATCGACGGCTTCCTGTCCTCCGGCTTCGGCTGGGCGGTGGCCGGCCGCGGGCCGACGTACCTGCTCGCCGGCGACCTGTCGTTCCTCCACGATCTCACCGCCCTGGCCGCCGCCGCCCGCCTTGGTGTCGACGCCACCGTGGTCGTTGTCGACAACGACGGGGGCGGGATCTTCCATTTCTTGCCACAGGCCGACCTGCCCGCCTTCGAGCGACTGTTCGCGACGCCGCATGGCACCGACCTGGTCGCTGCCGCTCGCGGCGTCGGCGTCCCCGCCCAGGCGGTGGCCGAGGAAGCTGCGCTGCGAGCGGCGGTAGCGGCGCCGCCCACCGGGGTACGGGTGGTTGTCGTGCGCACCGATCGTCACCGCAACGTCGCCGTTCACCACCGCCTCCAGGAGGCCATCGGCAGGGCGGTGCGCTGAGCCGCAACCACACGCCGGGAACACGCCGACTCGCAAGGAGGTTGCCAACCAGGAGCGAGCGAGGATGGAGCGATGACCGACTGGAATGCGGAGATCATCGAGGAGTTCCGAGCCAACGAGGGGCGAGTAGGCGGCATGTTCGAGGGGGCGCCCCTGCTGCTGCTCCACACGGTGGGGCGGAAGACCGGCCAGGCACGCGTCAACCCGCTCATGCACCGGCCGGTCGAGGGCGGGTTCGCCGTCTTCGCGTCGAAGGCGGGGGCGCCGACCCATCCCGACTGGTTCCACAACCTGCTCGCCAACCCCGAGACAATGGTCGAAGTCGGCACGAGCGAGGTGCCGGTGGTGGCGCGCGTCGCTGCGGGCGAGGAGCGCGAGCGCATCTGGGAACGGCACAAATCCGCCTACCCGCAGTTCGCCGAGTACGAGCGCAACACCGACCGCGTGATCCCCGTCGTCGTGCTCGAGCGCAAGAACTAGGTGCCCGGCCCGCGACTGCGGGCTGCGAACACGCCCACCCGGAAGCTGAGCCGGAGCGCGGCCCGGGCCCGGCCCCGCTCGCCGAAGAAGTGCCCCAGCAGCAGACGCGCCTCAGTGATGTCCGCGAACACGAACGCCGTCTCGACCACCTCGCACTCGAAGCCGTGCGCGGCCCAGACCTCGGGGTCGGCCACGATCGGCGGCGCAGCCAGCGCCGTGAACTCGTCCCCTCCGACGTTGTCTGCGACGAGGAGCGGCCCGCCCGGTCTGACCACCCGGTGCAGCTCGGCCAGTCCCGGCGTGATGTCGTGGTGGTCGGGAAAGAAGTACGCCCACGTCGCATAGGCGGCGTCCAGCGAGCCCGGGGCGAAAGGCAGGCGCTCGGCGTCGGCGCGCACCCACGGCAGGGGCCCGCCCTGGGCGATCATCCCGAGCGCCGGCTCGACGGGTACCACCCGCCGGGAGCGGGTGGTGAGCCGCCTGGCGATGTGGCCGTCCCCGGCGCCCACATCGAGGACGGTGCCGCGGGCCGGGAGGCGCCTGCCGACGGCCGCGGCCACCTTGCCGGAGGGGTCCATCGACCGTCGCTCGAGTGCGAACAGCTCGGGATGAGTTGCTCCGTAGAAGGGAATCACCGCCGCGGCCCCACCGTCACTGGTTGCTCAGGTCGACGAGCTCCTCCGCAGTCAGGCACTCCACGACGATCCCCACGAACGCCTCCGAGAGCTCGGGGTCGTCTCCGAACTCCACCGTCTCGCCGCGCAGGCTGCCGGCGATGACGGGGCGCAGGAAGTCGCCCGCGGCGACCCGGTCGGCGACACACTCGGCCGACTCGGTGCTGACGTCACCGCTGATCTCGTTGAGCATGAGCTGGCGGATGTCGAGGCACGCGAGGTAGACGTCCGTGATGGTTTCGACCTGCTCGTCCGTGGCGGCCGCGAACGGCCGTTCCGAGTCCGCTCCCGAGGTGGTGATGCCGAGGCCGAGGAGCCCGTCGGCGCCCAGTTCCTCCACCGCGCCCGCGGCGACGCACGTCGCCTCCTGGTCGCTGATCGGAGTTGCTCCGGACTCGGCGGCTCTCTCGAGTATCTCGGCCTTGAGGGCGCTCTCCAGCGCCTGTTCGTCGGTGCCGCTGTCTCCGCAGGCGCCGGCGACGAGCGTCGCGACGACCACGGCGAGCAGGATGCGGGGCATGGGTTCCTCCCGGAGCGGTTCCCCGACGGAGGCAGCGTAGCGAGCTAGCTGACGGCCAGGAGGTCGAGCAACGGGCGCAGCTTGAGCCGGGTCTCGACCAGCTCGGCCTCGGGATCGGAGCCGGCGACGATCCCCGCCCCTGCGTAGAGATGAGCTGCGCCGGCTCGCACGAGGGCGCAGCGGAGCGCCACCGCCACCTCCCCATCCCCCGTCGGGTCGCACCACCCGACACCACCGGTGTACCAGCCGCGGTCGTACGTCTCGATCTTCTCGATGAAGGCGAGCGCGTCGCCCCGCGGGGTACCGCCGACGGCCGGCGTGGGATGCAGCTCGCCGGCGAGTTCCAGCACGGTGCGAGGCATCGCCAACCGGCCCGAGACCTCCGTCGACAGGTGCTGCACGTTGGAGAGTCTCCGCAGCGACGGCTCGGCAGCGACCGACAGCGCCACGGTCAGCGGCCTGAGGCGAGCTGCGATGTCCTCGACCACCAGCCGGTGCTCGTCGCGGTTCTTGCCGCTGACCATCAGCTGGCGGCCCAGCAAGTCGTCGTCGTCGCCCTCGCCGCGCGGGGCGGAGCCGGCCAGGGGGTGGGAGCGCACCGCCGCCCCCGTCCGCCCCACCAGCAGCTCGGGCGTGGCACCCACGAGCACGGCGGCGCCTTCCTGCCACCCGAAGGCATAGCACTGGGGATGACGGACTCTCAGGTGGGCGAGCAAGCCGAACGGCTGCGCCGCACCCTCGGAGGTGATCACGACCTCCCTGGTCAGGACGACTTTGCGCAAGACGTCGCTCCTGATCGCGGCGACGGCCTCGCCCACCGACTCCCGCCACGTGGCCGGCGGCGGCCGCGATTCGATGGTCACGTCGGCACCGTCTCCGAGGCGCGGAGGCGGCGGCTCGTCGAGCGACGCCAGTGTTGCGATCAAGTCGCCGGGATGGGCACCGGCGGGCACCGCCAGCATGAGACTCGATCCGGAAGGCCTCCGCACGACGGTCACAGCCGGGAGCACGGCGACGGCGGCCGGGAATCCCTCCCAGGCGGCCCCGCGCGGGCCTTCGGGAGCGAAGGAGAACCCGGTGAACAGACGGGCCGCCGGCGGCAGCGCCGCTTGCCGCAGGTGCCCCGACAGGATCCGGAGCCGGTCCGGCCCTGACGACTTGGCGCGCCAGGCCATCCCCACCCCGCCCATCTCCACGCCCCCCGGCATCCCGAAGTATGCGGCCCGGCCGAACCCGGCCGACCCGGTTCGCACCAGCGAGAGTGGATCGACGTCGCAGTTCACCGTCACCACGCGCAGCTCGGGTGACACGCCGCGGAGGGCTCGCTCGGCTGCGGACAGCGCGGAGGAGGGGATCAGCACGCCCGGCATGCTACCGGGACCCTGCCGGCACGCCGCCTTCCAGCATCTCCGCCACCAGCCCCGCCACGACGTCGGGGCGTTCCATGGGCACGAGGTGCGACGCGCCGCCGACGATGACCAGCGTCGCGCCGGCCCGGTCTGCCTGGGCGGCTGCGAAGTCGGCGGGATGGGAGTCCGAATGCTCGGCGGCGACGATGACGGCGGGCAGCCGCGCCAACTCCGGCAGCCTCTCCCACACGGCGTGGGTGCCGGCCGAGCGGTAGAACTCGGCCTCATCCTCGGGGCGGCATTTCAGCGCCCAGCGGCCGCCGCGAGCCTCGAGGCAGCCGTCGACGTAGGCGCGCAGCGCCCGCTCGTCCCAGCCGGCGAACGGCCCCTTGCCCCGGAAGTTGTCCAGCGCTTCGGCACGGGAGCCGAACGACTCGCGTCGCCGGGCGGCAATGGCGCTGAGCGGGTTGTCCCCGGCACGCCGGTACGGGGGAGGGAAGACGATCGGCTCCACCAGCAGCAAGGCCCCGAACAGGCCCGGCTCCTCCACCTCGGCCATCACCAGCGCCGCCGCGCCGGACGAATGACCCACGCCGAGGGCGATCTTGCTCGTGAGGTCCGCGGCGACGGCGCGAACTGCCGCGCCGAGCGACCACCAGTCGTACGGCGGACCCGGTGGGGGCGGGGTGTCGCCGTGCCCCGGCTGGTCGATCGCAACCGCCGTATTGGTGGCCCCGATCGCCCGCAGCTCCTCGACGACCGGACCCCAGGTCTCCTTGCAGAAGCCGGTGGCATGGACGAACAGCACAGGAGGCGCCGTTCCCGGCCAGGTGCGCTGTGCGATCTGGAGGGAAGCGCCCTGCGGCGTCACGCCTGGGAGAGAGGCGGGCGGGTGTCGACGCGGGTGTCGTCCACGCGCCAGCGCAGCTTGCTGGTCACCGACACGACGCCGTCGAGGCGGCGGGTCATCTCCTCAAGGAGCCGCGCCTCGCTGCGGGTTGGCATCTCGCCTTCGAGGGTCACCACTCCCTCTTCCACCGTGAGGTCGAGGGTATCGGGGTCGATGAAGAGCACCCGCCGCACCACGTCTTCGCGGATCTCGTCCTCGATGAGCTCGTCGGGACGGGTGAAGGCCGCCACGATGTCCGCCCTGCTGATCACCCCCAGGACGATCCCGTCCGGATCGATCACCGGCAGCCGCTTGACGTCCTGCGTTGCCATGATTCGCGCTGCCTCGGCCAGGAGGGCGTCGGGGGGCACGGTGACCACCCGCTCCGACATCGCCTCCCCCACCAGCTCTGCCTCGGCGAGGCTGTGGTCGCCGCCGAGCAGAGCGTCGAGCAGGCCGTGGCGCCGGGGCCGCTCCCTGGCGACCTCGCGATGCAGGAAGTCGCCTTCGGAGATGATCCCGAGGAGCTTCCCGGTGTCGTCGGTGACCGGGAGGCCGCTGACCCGCGCCTGCACCATGAGCCGCGCTGCTTCCTTCAGCGGCGTCGTCGGCCGCACGGCCACGACGTCCACGGTCATGACATCGATGACCCTCACTGCTCCACCTCCGCTCTGGCTACGAGCACGTCGCACTTCGCCAGGTGCAACACGCGGTGGCTGGTGCTGCCCAGCAGCAGCGCCGCCAGCTCACCGCGGCCCCGGGAGCCCACCACGAGAAGGTCGGCGCCCACCTGGTCGCAGTATTCGACGAGCGTGTCCGGAGGGTAACCGTCCAGGTCGACGCGCTGCACCTCGATGGCGGCGCCGTCCAGGATGGGGCCGATGCGATCCCATACGGCACGGCGCTGGGCGGACGTGAAGTCGGTGACCGGAGTCGGCACGCTCGCCAGCGCCGCCAGCATCGAGACCGGCACGTGGGCGACGTGCGCCGCGTGGAGCTCGGCGCCGACCCGCTCGGCGTAGCGCACCGCACGACGGGCGGCAGCCTCGCCGTGCGACGAGTCGTCCACGCCGGCGACGACGATCATGGCTCTTCCCAGGTCTCGGGTGGATAGCGCTTGGCGCGCTCGGCGGCCGCCCGGGCCGCGTAGGCGGCCGCCTCGGAACGGCGGCTCATCCCCAGCTTGGCCAGCAGGTTCGACACGTAGTTCTTGACGGTCTTCTCCGCCAGGTACATCTCGGCGGCGATCTGGCGGTTCGTCATACCCTCGCTGATCAGCTCCAGGATCCGACGCTCCTGACCGGACAGACGCGCCAGCAACGGGTCGTCGTCCTGTTCCCCCCGAATCTTGCGAAACACCCGCTCGGTCATGGCCGGGTCGAGCAGCGACTCGCCCTTGCCGACCCGGCGGATGCTGTCCACGAGCGTGTCGGCCTTGATCTGCTTGAGCACGAACCCGGACGCGCCGGCCAGCACCGACGCAAACAAGGCCTCCTCGTCGGCGAAAGACGTGAGCATCAGCACCTTGGTCTCGGGCCACCGGGAGCGGATCTCGCGGCACGCCTCGACCCCGCTGCCGTCGGGCAGCCGAACGTCGAGGACCACGACATCGGGGGTGTCGTAGCCGACGCGACGCACGCCTTCCTCCGCAGACGCCGCCTCGCCGACCACCTCGATGCCTTCCTGCGCGTCGAGGAGGGCCCGCAGGCCGCGTCGGACCACCTCATGGTCGTCCACGAGGGTCACCCGCAACGACGCGCTCTTGGCGCCGGACTTCGGCATCGCCACCAAGCGTAACCTTCCCTCGCCGGGCCGACGGATGGCAGTTCGGGCCGGACACCGCGCCGAAAGTCCCAACTACTACTCTCCACCTCGATGCCCGACGGATCGACCGAATCGCGACTGGCGCGCCTGGTGGAGGCGGCCGCGTCGGTCGCCAGCCAGACCAGCCTTCATCAGGTGCTGCGGACCACCGTGGACACCGCGATGGAGCTGACCGGCGCCGCCTACGGCGCCCTGGGCGTGCTCGGCGACCACGGCCAGCTCGTCGAGTTCATCCACGCCGGCGTCGCCGACACGATCGCTCACCGCATCGGGCGGTTGCCGGAGGGCCGCGGGGTGCTGGGGACGATCACCAGCTCTGCGAAGACGATCCGCCTCGACGACATCTCCCGGCATCCCGACTCTGTCGGCTTCCCACCGCACCACCCGGAGATGGCGACGTTCCTGGGGGTGCCGGTGCGCTTCGCGGACATCGTGTTCGGGAACCTGTACCTCAGCGAGAAGCCCGGCGGGTTCAGCGGGGAGGACGAAGTGCTCGTCGAATCGCTGGCGATCATCGCCGGCTCCGCCGTGTCCACCGCCCGGCTCCACGAACGGCTCCGCCGCCTGGCGCTCGTGGAGGACCGCGAGCGCATCGCCAGGGAGCTGCACGACTCCGTGATCCAGGAGATGTTCGCCGTCGGGCTCTCCCTCCAGGTGGCGGCCTCGCAGTTGGACACCCGCCCGCAGGAGGTGCGCGAGCGGCTCCAGGAAGCCGTCGAGCAGCTCGACTCGTCGATCACCACCTTGCGGCGCTACATCTTCGACATCCGCCACCGTGACGACCTGGCGCCTGGACTGGCCAGCCGGCTCCACGAGCTGGGCGAGCAGCTCGGCAGGCCGGCCGGCGTCGAGGTGCGACCGATCATCACCGGGGACACCCGCCGCCTTCCGACCGATCTGGTCGACGCTGCCCTCGGCTTCGCTCGCGAGGCCATCGCCAATGCCGTCCGCCACAGCGGCGCGCCGGTGGTCGACGTCGTGGTGACGGTGGGGATACGCGAGGTCCTGATCGAGGTGCGCGATCACGGCAAGGGATTCGATCCGGCCACGGTGACGCCGGGGCTCGGGCTCGGCAACCTCCGCAGCCGCGCCCACGATGCGGGCGGCGAGGCCGAGATCGAGAGCAGCCCTGGCCTCGGCACCGCCGTGCGGGCGCTGCTGCCGCTCCCGCAACCGCCTGCCGGGAGCTGATGAAAACAGGTCCGCGTGGCGCCCGGGAGCGGGCCGATGGACCCTGGACCCGCCCCAATGCCCTTCCGAGACTGTTGTGAACCCCGGGACGGCACGGGAGGGACGACCGATGAACTTCGTATTCGACTTCCAAGAAGGTGACGGAACGGACCGCGACCTGCTCGGAGGCAAAGGCGCGGGCCTCGCAGAGATGACCCGCCTCGGCCTGCCGGTACCGCCCGGGTTCATCGTCACCACCGAGGCCTGTCGCGCCTATCTGGCAGCCAGCGACTTCCCGCAGGGCCTCTGGGACCAGATCCTGGGGGCGGTGACCAGACTGGAGACCCGCACCGGCCGGCACTTCTCGAGCGCGGTGGGCCCGCCGCTGCTGCTGTCGGTGCGTTCGGGCGCCAAGTTCTCGATGCCGGGGATGATGGACACCGTCCTCAACCTCGGCATAAACGACGAGATCGTGACGCTGCTGGGCGCCTGGGCGAACGACGACCGGTTCGCGTGGGACGCCTACCGCCGCTTCGTCCAGACCTACGGCAGGGTCGTCATGAGCGTTCCCGGCGACTCTTTCGAGGAGATCCTCTCCGAGCTCTGCGACCGCGAGGGCGTCGAGGACGATTCGCGCCTCTCGGCCGCCGCGCTGCGCGACGCCACGAGCCGGTTCCACGCGCTGGTGCGTGAGCGTACCGGGCGAGCCGTCCCCGACGACGCGTTCAGCCAGCTCGAGGCCGCAATGAGAGCAGTGTTCGAGTCCTGGAACAGCCGGCGCGCCCGGAGCTACCGCCGTATTCATGGCATCCCCGGAACGCTCGGGACGGCCGTCAACGTACAGACGATGGTGTTCGGCGACCTCGGCGACGACTCGGGCACCGGCGTGTGCTTCACCCGCGACCCAGCGACCGGAGAGAACCGCCCTTACGGCGACTACCTGCCCAACGCCCAGGGCGAGGACGTCGTCGCCGGCATCCGCAACACGTTGACCCTCGACGAGATGGCGGCCCTCCGCCCCGAACATCATGCCCACCTGCTCAAGGTGATGGCGACGTTGGAGCGCCACTACCGCGACATGTGCGACATCGAGTTCACGGTCGAGCGCAACAAGCTGTGGATCCTCCAGACACGGATCGGCAAGCGGACCGCCAGGGCGGCGGTGCGAATAGCCACCGGAATGGTCGGCGAGGGCCTCATCGAGAAGCGGGACGCCGTGATACGAGTCCGACCGGACTCGCTGAACCAGCTCCTCCACCCCCGGCTCCCGGACGACTTCGCCGGCGAGCCGATCACAACCGGGATCTCGGCATCCCCGGGCGCGGCCACCGGCGCGGTCGTCTTCGACGCAGACACCGCGGTCGAGTGGGACGAGGCGGGCAAGCGGACGATCCTCGTGCGCTGGGAGACGACGCCCGACGACATCCATGGCATGGCGGCGGCGGCCGGCATCCTCACCAGTCACGGGGGCAAGACCAG
>CAYGCW010000048.1:0-9803 GCA_964348465.1 uncultured Acidimicrobiia bacterium
GAGCTGGGCATGTACCTGGTGTCCGACGGGGGGGCCAAGCCGTGGCGGCTCCACGTGCGAGGACCCTCGTTCGCGGCCGTGCAAGCACTCCCGGTCCTGATGGCCGATGGCCTGGTGGCGGACATCGTCGCCACCCTCGCTTCCGTCGATCCGGTGCTCGGGGACGTGGACCGATGACGGCGTGGGGCCCCGACGCCGAGGAACGGGCGCGCGCCCTCGTCGCCCGCTACCCGGACCCGCGCTCGGCCGTCATGCCGCTGCTCTACGTCGCCATGCTCGAGGAAGGGTGCCTGACCGAGGAGAGCCAGCGGCGGGTGGCCGAGCTGACGGGCCTCAGCGCGGCCCAGGTGCAGTCGGTTGCCAGCTTCTACACCATGTTCAAGCGGGAGGAAGTGGGCCGCTACCTGGTGTCGGTCTGTACGTCGATCTCGTGCATGCTGCTCGGTGCCCACGACGTGCTGGCGGCCGTCGAGGACGAGACCGGGGTACCCGACGGCGAGACGGGCGCCGACGCCACCTTCTCGGTGGAACACGTCGAGTGCATCGGCGCCTGCGGCGGCGCTCCGGCCGTCCAGGTCAACTACGAGCTGGTCGAAGGAGTGACCCCGGACAAGGCCCGGGGACTGTGCCGGTGGCTGCGCGACGGCCGCCCGTCGGTGGTGCTTGGCGACGAGATGCAGGAGCTGTTCGGCGGGCGGCGTTCGTTCGACTGGGGACCGGCCGAACCGTACGGCGCCACCGCACCCGTGCCGGCCGCCCACCATCTCGGCTCGGCGGTGGAGGGGACGCGTCGCGGATGACCACGCAAATCCTCACCACCCGTATGCGCGCCCATCCGGCCGACTCACACACGCTCGATCGCTACGAGCAGACCGGCGGCTATGCCGCGCTCCGCAAGGCGCTCGAAGAGATGACGCCGGAGGAGGTTCACAACGAAGTCAAGGCGTCCAACATCCGGGGCAGGGGCGGCGCCTTCTTCCCCGCCGGCGTCAAATGGGGTTTCCTGGCCGACGCAACGCCGCGCTACCTGGTCGTCAACGGCGATGAGTCGGAGCCGGGCACCTTCAAAGACCGGCAGCTCCTCGAGCGGGACCCCCACCAGCTCATCGAGGGCATCGTCCTCACCGCCTACGCCACCGGCGTCCACCACGCATTCGTGTACATCCGCGGTGAGTATCCCCGCCCGGCTCGCCGGATGGAGCGGGCGGTCGCCGAGGCGTACCAGGGCGGGTACCTGGGCTCCGACATCCTCGGCTCGGGATTCGACCTGGACGTGACCATTCACCTCGGTGCCGGCGCCTACATCTGCGGCGAGGAGACCGCTCTCCTCAACAGCCTCGAAGGACGCCGGGGCGAGCCGCGCATCAAGCCGCCCTTCCCGGTCGTCAAGGGCCTCTACGGCAGCCCGACGATCGTGAACAACGTCGAGACCCTCTCCAACGTCCCCTGGATCGTCCTCAACGGCGGCCTCGCCTTCGACGCGATCGGCCCTGAGGGATCGCGGGGACCGCGCATGTTCTCGCTCTCGGGGCATGTCAATCGCCCCGGCAACTACGAGATCGTGATGGGCGTCCCGTGGCGAGAGCTCATCTACGACATCGGCGGCGGCATTCGCGGCGGCAACGAGCTCAAGGCCTGGATCCCCGGAGGCGCTTCGGCGCCCTGGTTCACCCCGGAGCTGCTGGACGAGCCGTGCACCCACGACGACGTCACCAGCCACGGCTCGATGCTCGGCTCTGGCGCCGTGATCGTGATGGACGACACCACCTGTGTGGTGCGGGCGGCGCTCAGCATCGTGAAGTTCTTCGCCCACGAGTCGTGCGGGCAGTGCACGCCGTGCCGGGAGGGCACGAGCTGGCTGGAGCGCATGCTCTGGCGCATCGAGCACGGCGCCGGCCGGCCGCTGGACCTCGACTTGCTCCTCGACGTCTCCGACAACATCAGCCCCGGCCTGCGATGGCCTCCCGCAATGACCACGATCTGTCCGCTGGGGCCTTCGGCGACGGCCCCGATCGTGTCGATCATGGCCCACTTCAAGGACGAGGTGTCCCGACACGTTCACGAGGAGGGGTGTCCCTTTGACTGACCGGGTGCGGATCACCGTCGACGGGAGGGACTTCGAGGTTCCCGGCGGGGAGCTGTTGATCCAGGCCGCGCAGGACAACGGCGTGTACATCCCAAGGTTCTGCTGGCACCCCCGCATGAAGCCGGTCGGCATGTGCCGCATGTGCCTCGTCGAGATCGAGGGGCCGCGAGGAACCATGCTCACGACCGCGTGCACGATGCGCGTCAACGACGGCATGGTCGCCCACACGAGCACCGACGTGGTCAAGAAGGCCCAGGAAGGCGTGCTCGAGTTCCTGCTGATCAACCACCCACTCGATTGCCCGGTGTGCGACCGGGGCGGCGAGTGTCCGCTCCAGGACCAGACGATGGCGTACGGGCCCGGTGAGAGCCGGTTCGTCGAGGAGAAGCGCCACTTCGAGAAGCCGATCCCGATCTCCGACCTCGTGCTGCTCGATCGGGAGCGCTGCATCCTCTGCGCCCGCTGCACCCGATTCTCCGACGAGATCTCCGGCGACCCGCTCATCGAGTTCGTGGACCGTGGCTACGGCACCCAGGTGCTCACGTTCCCCGACGAGCCGTTCGCTTCGTACTTCTCGGGCAACACCGTGCAGATCTGCCCGGTCGGCGCGTTGACCGCCACGCCCTACCGGTTCCGGGCGCGGCCGTGGGACCTGGAGGCGGTGGAGAGCACCTGCACCCAGTGCGCGGTCGGCTGTCGGGTGTCGGTGCAGGCGAGCCAGAACGTGGTCGTGCGCCTCAACGGTGTCGACAACGATCCGACCAACCAGGGCTGGCTGTGCGACAAGGGCCGCTTCACGTTCGAGTTCCTCGCCTCGCCGGAGCGGGTCACCACGCCGCGGCTCCGGCAGGCGGACGGCACCTTCGGCGAAGCCACCTGGGCCGAGGCCCTCGATCTGGTGGCGGAGAAGCTGCGCGGGCTCGAAGCCCGCGAAGTGGCTGCGCTGGGCGGGGCGCGGGGCACCAACGAAGACGCCTACGCCCTCGGCAAGTTCATGCGGGCCGTGGTCGGCAGTCCCCACATCGACGCCCAGCCCGGTGACGGCCTCGACCCGCACCTGTTGGTCGGGGTGACCCCGCGTGCCTCCATCCCCGACCTCGAGACGGCTGCGACGATCCTCCTCTGGGGGCCGGATCTCAAAGAGGAGCTGCCGGTGCTCTACCTGCGGGTGCGGCGCGCCGCCTCGGAGCTCGGCGCCGCGCTGGTGGTGGTCCACCCCCGCCGGACCGGTCTCGACGACGTCGCGGCGCACAAGGTCAGCTACCGGCCGGGGGATGGGCCGGACACCCTGCGCCGCCTTGCCGCAGGCGAAGGCGACCTCGCCGCCGCCAGGGAGGCGCTCGGCGCCGGGCCGGTGGTGGCGCTGGTCGGCCGCCCGGGGCTCGCCGAGGATCCCCGCCTCGCCGAGGCCGTGGCGGCCTTCGCCCGAGACCTCCCGGGCGCCCGCATCATGCCGCTCGCCCGGCGCGGCAACGTCTACGGCGCTCTCGACATGGGGCTCGCCCCCACCCTGCTGCCGGGCCGGGTCTCGGCTCGCAGCGAGGCCGGGCGGGCCGCCCTCGAAGCGGCGTGGGAGACCGAGTTGCCTACGGGCGCGGGCAGAGATGCCGCCGGCATCCTCGCCGGGCTCGCCTCGGGAGAGATCAAGGCGCTGCTCCTCGCCGGGTGCGACCCCGCGGACGACTTCCCGGACGGCAAGGCCGCCGACAATGCCCTGGCGGCGGCGCCGTTCGTCGTCGCATTCGACCTGTTCCTCACCGACTCGTCGCGCCAGGCCGACGTCGTGCTGCCCGTGCAGGGGTTCGCGGAGGTCGAGGGCACGGTGACGAACGTCGAGGGGCGGGTGCAGAAAGTGAACCGACTCGTTCCCGGCCCCGGGCGCTCCCGACCATTGTGGGCGGTGCTCGAGGACCTCGCCGGACGCATGGGCGCGACCATCGGCGCGGCCACGGCTGAGGCCGTCGCCAAGGAGATCACCGCCGTGGCTCCCGCCTACGCCGGGGTGAGCTGGGACCTGCTCGACTGGGGCGACGGTCGCGAGGGTGTGATCGTGCCCCTGCCGGAGGCGTCGCAGCCGCTGGAACACGTGCCCACCGACCCCGGCTTGGAGGCGCGTCCCGCCGGCATCTCGCTCCACCTGGCCCGGGTGCTCTACGACGACGGGGTTCACCTCCGTTTCGGCCCGTCCCTCGCGAAAGTGATCCCGGTGGCCGCCGCATATCTGAACCCCGATGACGCCGCCGCGGCCGGCCTCGAGCCGGGCACGCTGGTCGAGGTGGCGGGTGCCAAGGGCTCGGTCGCGTTGCCGGTGGCGATCGACGAGAGCCTGGCGGCAAGCACCGTGTACGTGCCGTTCAACCTCGACGAGACGTCCGTTCTGGGCCGAGCGCTCGACGTGACCGTGGAGCCGCTGACCTGATGGACACGTTCATCGAAGCCGCCATCAAGGTCGTCGCGGCGTTCGCGCTGCTGCTCGTCAACACGCTGCTGCTGGTCTGGGCGGAGCGGAAGATCGTCGCCGACATGCAGAACCGGGTCGGCCCGGCCCGCGCCGGGCCGTGGGGCGTGCTCCAGACGCTCGCCGACGGGCTGAAGCTGTTCTTCAAGGAGCAGATCACTCCCCGCAAGGTGGAGCTGGGCACGTACCTGGCGGCGCCCATCGCCGCCCTCGTCCCGGCGTTCCTGGTGTTCCTCGTGATCCCGATCGGTCGCCCCTTCCACATCGGCGACCGGCTCATCACGCTGCAAGGGACCGACCTCAACGTGGGCCTGCTCTTCTTCCTGGCGATGTCGTCCATGGCGGTTTACGCCGTCGTACTGGCGGGCTGGGCGTCGGGGTCGAAGTACCCGCTGCTGGGAGGCGTGCGGGCCACCGCCCAGGCGATCTCCTACGAAGCGGCCATGGGGCTGGCGCTGGTGCCGGTGGTGGTGTTCGCAGGCACCACCTCGCTGGCCGAGTTCGTGGACATCCAGGCCGGGTCGTTCGGCGGTGTGCTTCCCCGCTGGTACCTGTTCGCGCTGCCGCCGTCGTTCGTCATCTTCTTCATGGCCGGCGTCGCCGAGACCAACCGGGCGCCGTTCGACCTGGTCGAGGCCGAGTCCGAGATCGTGGGCGGCTACCACACCGAGTACAGCGGGGTGCGGTTCGCCATGTTCTTCCTCGCCGAGTACGTCAACATGTTCAACATCTCCGCCATCGCCACCACGCTCTTCCTGGGCGGCTGGAACGGACCCACCTTCGATTCGGTGCTCCCGGCGTTCGTGAGCGGCTTGCTACCGATCTTCTGGTTCCTGCTCAAGACCTGGGTCCTGCTGTTCGTGTACATCTGGTTGCGGGCCACGCTGCCCCGGATGCGCTACGACCAGCTCATGACTTTCGGCTGGAAGCGCCTGATCCCCGCCAGCCTCGCCTGGCTCGTCCTCGCCACCCTGGCGACCGCCGTCAGACGGTTCGGTATGCCATGGGCGTGACACGGGCATGGCGCGCTCATCTGCCCCGGTCGGACCGGGGAGGAGGTGCCGGCTGATGGGCGTCTTCGACGATCTGTTCAAGCCGTTCGCCGGGTTCGGGGTGACGCTGCGCCAGATCTTCCGCAAGCGGGTCACCCGCAAGTACCCGGCGGAGAAGCGAGAGAAGCCGCAGCGCTTCCACGGCCGGCACGTGCTCAACCGCTACCCGGACGGCATGGAGAAGTGCATCGGCTGCGAGCTGTGCGCTGGCGTGTGCCCGGCCCGCTGCATCTACGTGCGGGGCGCCGACAACCCGCCGGACGCCCCGGTGAGCCCCGGCGAGCGCTACGGCTTCGTGTACGACATCAACATGCTGCGGTGCATCTTCTGTGGCCTGTGCGTGGAGGCCTGCCCGACGGAGGCCATCACCATGACCCACCTCTTCGAGTTCTCGATCACGAGCCGCGACGACGCGATCTACACCAAGGACGAGTTGCTGATCAACGCCGACGGCACCCCCAACCACCCCCAGCCGGAGAACGAGCTGTGGGATCCGGCCGACCTGGCCCGCGGCGACGGCTGGCTGCGGGCGACCGCGCCCGCCGGGCGGGCGGCCTACGAGGGCATCGAAGCGTGGACGCCGACCGCAGGCGCCGGGCTGCGGCCTGCCGAGAGAGGCCAGTCGGCAGCCCGGCCCGCAGGTGGAGACGAATCCGGGGAGGACGGCGAGTGAGCGCCTTCCTCTCCGACCTGGGCGACATGGTCACCGATGCCGAGACGGTGGTGTTCCTGGTCTTCGCCGCAGTCGCCATCGTCGGGGCGCTGATCATGGTGTGGGCGGCCAACCCCGTTCACAACGCCCTCGGGCTGCTGCTGGCGATGTTCTCGGTGGCGGTGTTCTACGTGCTCGGATCCGGCCACTTCATCGCCGCGGTCCAAGTCATCGTGTACGCCGGGGCCGTGCTCACGCTGTTCCTCTTCGTGGTGATGCTGATCGGGGTCGACCGCGCCCAGGACCGTACCGAGAACCTGCCGTTCCAGCGCCAGGCGGCGGTGATGCTGGCGGCGCTGTTCTCGATCGGCATCCTTCTGGCGGGGCGCCAGGCCTGGGTGACCGGCCGGCGGTCCTTCCAGGAGCCCAACGGCACCGTCGAGGCCATCTCTGAGGCCCTGTTCGAGACCTGGGTCCTGCCCTTCGAGATCACCGGGCTCTTGTTCATCGTGGCCGCCGCCGGCACGATCGCCCTCGCCCAGTTCCGCTCGCGGCGGCGCGGCGACGAGGAGCCGGTCTCGTGATCGTCACCACCGGTTGGTACATGACGCTCGGAGCGATCCTCTTCTCGATCGGCGCCGCCGGGATTCTCGTCCGGCGTAACGCCCTGGTGATGTTCATGTCGGTGGAGCTGATGCTGAACGCCGTCAACCTGACGTTCGTGGCGGCCGGCCGGGAGGTGGGCGTCATCGACGGGCAAGTGGCGGTGTTGTTCGTGATGGTGGTGGCGGCGGCGGAGGTGGTGGTCGGCCTGGCGATCATCGTGGCGGTGTTCCGCCGCCGGGCCACGGCCTCCGTCGACGAGCTGGCGGCGCTGCGGGGGTGAGGGCGTGACCGACCTGATCTGGCTCACGATCGCCCTCCCGCTGGCGGGTGCGGTGGTCCTGCTGCTCTCCGGCAGGCGGCTCGGCGAGCCGGCCGCCGGTTGGCTGGCGTCGGCAACGGTCGGCCTCGCGTTCCTGATCGCGGTCCCGGCGGCCTGGCGTTTCGTCGAGGGCGGCGCCGACGCTCACGGCGAGACGGTGAGGCTGTTCTCGTGGATTCCGGCCCTCGGTCTCGACGCCACGCTGCTGTGGGACCCGCTGGCGGCCCTCATGACGCTGATCGTGACGGGCGTCGGGACGCTCATCCATGTGTACTCGATCGGCTACATGCACGGCGACCCGCGCTACGGGCGGTTCTTCACGTACCTCAACCTGTTCATCGCGTCGATGCTGATCCTGGTGCTCGCCGCCAACTTCGGCCTGCTGTTCGTCGGTTGGGAGTTGGTCGGCCTCTGCTCCTACCTGTTGATCTCGTTCTGGTTCGAGAAGCCGAGCGCGGCGGCCGCCGGCAAGAAGGCGTTCATCGTCAACCGCATCGGCGACTTCGGGTTCCTCGTCGGATTGATGCTGGTCTTCGGCTCGTTCGGCACCTTCGCGTACGGGACCGTGTTCGAGGAGGCCGCCGAAGTGCTCACCACCGGCGGGGCCACGGCGATCACCCTGCTGCTTCTCGTCGGCGCGGCGGGGAAGTCCGCCCAGCTCCCGCTCCACGTCTGGCTGCCCGACGCCATGGAGGGTCCGACGCCGGTGTCGGCCCTCATCCACGCCGCCACCATGGTGACCGCGGGCGTGTACATGGTGGCCCGCACCGGAGCGCTGTTCGAGCTGGCGCCGTTCTCGGCCGGGGCGGTCGCCACGCTTGGCGCCGGGACGGCGCTGTTCGCCGCCACCGTCGCCCTCGGCCAATGGGACATCAAGCGGGTGCTGGCGTGGTCGACGATCAGCCAGCTCGGGTACATGTTCCTCGGCGTCGGCGCCACCGCCTACGTCGCCGGCATCTTCCACCTGACGACGCACGCGTTCTTCAAGGCACTGCTGTTCCTCGGGGCCGGTGCGGTGATCCACGGCATGGCAGGCGAGCAGGACATGCGCAAGATGGGGAGGCTGGCGCGGGTGATGCCGGTGACGTTCGCCACCATGGTGGCCGCCTGGCTCGCCATCTCGGGCGTCCCCCCGTTGGCGGGCTTCTGGTCGAAGGACGAGATCCTCGCAGTGACGTTCGACCAGGGCGGGTGGTTCGTCGTGCTGTGGGCCGTCGGCATCCTGACGGCGCTGCTCACTGCCTTCTACATGACGCGGCTGCTCTACCTCACCTTCTTCGGGACGGAGCGGTGGGAGGAGGGCGTCCACCCTCACGAGTCGCCGCCGGTGATGACCGTCCCGCTCGTGGTTCTCGCCGCTCTCTCGGTGGTTGGGGGACTGGTCAACACGCCGTGGCTGCCGACCCTGGAACACTTCCTGGAGCCGGCATTCGAGCTCGTGGAGGTCGGTCACCTTCCGGGCGCCGTCACGGGCTGGCTCCTGGCGGTGGTGTCGGTGGCCGCCGCCGTCGCCGGGATCCTCGCCGCCCGGCGCCGCTACGCGGGCGAGGCGCCCGAGGAGGAGTCGGCGGCGTGGAGGGTCAGCCGCCACGGTTACTACCTGGACGACGTCTACGGCAACACGGTCGTGCTGCCCGGCAAGCTGGTGGCGGCCTGGACGGCGTTCGTCGGCGACCAGCGGGTCATCGACGGCGCCGTCGACGGCGTCGGGTGGGTGGTGCGCCGCATCGGGGTGGCGCTCCGGCCGCTCCAGAGCGGCTTCGTCCGCAACTACGCCATCGCCGTCATGGCCGGCACGGTCGGCGTGCTGGCCTGGTTCCTCCTGAGGGGGACGACGTGATCGCGGCCCGGCCCTGGCTCTTCCTCTCTGCCCCGCACGGGCCGGCGAGTCGGGTGCCGTTCCCGAGTGCGGCGAGGGGCCGGCGCCCATGAGCTTCCCCGTGCTCACGACGTTGGTGCTGTTGCCGGTGCTGGGAGCGGCGGTGGTGGGCGTGGTGCCGCGACGGCGGGCCGAGCTGCTGCTGCCGGTGGCCTTCACGGCCAGCCTGCTGCCGTTGGCGGCGGCCGGGTTCCTGCTGTGGGAGTTCGAGACCGGAGTGGCGGGCTTCCAGTTCACCGAACGGGTGACCTGGTACGAGCCGTGGGGCGTCAGCTACCACCTCGGTATCGACGGCATCTCGCTGCTGCTGGTGGCGCTGACCGCCTTCCTGGTGCCCATCTCGATCCTCGCGTCGACCTCGGTCGCCTCGAATCTGCGCGGCTACCTGGCCGCCATGCTCCTGCTCGAGGCTGGACTCCTCGGGGTCTTCGTCTCCCTCGACCTCCTCCTGTTCTTCGTGTTCTGGGAGGTGATGCTCGTCCCGATGTACTTCATCATCGGCATCTGGGGCGGAGAGAGCCGGGTGTATGCGGCGGTCAAGTTCTTCCTCTACACCGCCCTCGGGTCGGCGCTGATGCTCGCCGGCATCCTGGCGCTGGCGCTGATCGGACGCGACCAGCTCGGGGCCCCCACCTTCGACTATCAGGCCCTGCTCGACGTCGACATCACCCGTACCGCTCAGTTCTGGCTGTTCGCCGGCTTCGGGCTGTCGTTTGCGATCAAGGTCCCGATCTTCCCGCTCCACACCTGG
>CAYGCW010000048.1:9892-11805 GCA_964348465.1 uncultured Acidimicrobiia bacterium
AGGGCCTCCAGGGCGGCGTCATCCAGTCGGTGAACCACGGTCTCTCCACCGGCGCCCTGTTCCTCCTGGTCGGCATGATCTACGAGCGGCGGCACACCCGGATGATCGCCGACTATGGAGGGCTGGCCCGGGTCATGCCGGTGTTCGCCGGGTTCTTCCTCTTCATCGCGTTCGCCTCCATCGGCTTGCCGGGCCTCAACGGCTTCATCGGCGAGTTCTTGGTGCTGGTCGGCAGCTACCTGTCGCTGCCGGTGTGGGCGATCGTGGCGGCGTCGGGGGTGGTGCTGGCCGCCGTCTACCTGCTGTGGGCCTACGAGCGGATGTTCACCGGGCCGATCGACAACCCCGAAAACGAGAAGCTGCTCGACCTCGACCTGCGCGAGAAGCTGATTCTCGTGCCGATCGCGGTGCTGGTGGTCTTCCTGGGCGTGTACCCGAAACCGGCGCTGGACCGCGTCGAGCCCGCCGTGATCGACATCCTCGACCGCATCGAAGCCACCACCGACTACGTGGTGCCGGACCACGGCGGCCTCGACCTGGCGGGAGGTGAGTAGGCCGTGAGCGACATGTCCTTCCTGGCCATCGCCCCGGAGGTCGCCCTCGGCGTCGGGGCGCTGGCGGTGCTGCTGGTGGACATAGTGTGGGAGCCGCCGCCGCGCACATGGGCGATCGTGGCCGGTGCGTCGCTGGTGGCGGCGCTCGGGTTCCTGGTGGTCCAGTGGGAAGACGTGGTCGGCGCCGGCGGCGAGCCGGGGCTCCACTTTTCGGGGATGCTGGCCGTCGACGGCTTCTCCGCACTCGCCGGCCTGGTGATCGTCGTGGTCACGGGTCTCGGTCTCTCCGCGGCGTGGCCACTGGTCGAGGGCCTCACCGAGCGGGGCGCCGAGTTCGTGGCGCTGGTGCTGGTGTCGGCGGCCGGGGTCCACCTCATGGCCGCCGCCGCCGATCTGGTGTTCGTGTTCCTCAGCCTGGAGCTGGCCTCGATCAGCTTCTACGTGCTCGCCGGCTACACGCGGGAGCGGGTCGATGCCGACGAGGCGGCCCTCAAGTACTTCCTCCTGGGGGCATTCGCGTCGGCGGTCTTCCTCTACGGGGTGGCGCTCTTCTTCGCCTCGACCGGCACCACCTCCCTGTACGGCGGCGCCGCCTACCTCAGCGCGACGATCATCCTGAAACCGGGTGTCCTCCTCGTCGCCATCGGGCTGATGGTGGTGGGCCTGGGTTTCAAGGTGAGCGCCGTGCCGTTCCACATGTGGGCGCCCGACGTCTACCAGGGCGCGCCCGGCGGGATCGTCGGCTACCTGGCCGCCGCCGCCAAGGTGGGGGGCTTCGCGGCGCTGGCGCGGCTGCTCGACGTGCCCATCGCCGCCTACATCGACGACTGGGCACCGGTGGTGGGGGCCGTCGCCGCGCTGTCCGTCGTCGTCGGCACGGTGCTGGCGATCGCCCAGACCGATCTGAAACGGATGCTCGCCTACTCGTCCGTGGCGCACGCCGGGTTCATGCTGACCGCCCTCGTCGCCGGAGGAGACGGCATCCCGGAGCTCTGGTTCTACCTGGCCACGTACGCCATCCAGGTCGTGGCCGCCTTCGCGGTGGCGGCGGTGCTGGGCGGGGCCGCAGAAGGACCCGTCGCACTCGCCGACCTGGGCGGGCTCGGGTCCCGGGCGCCGCTGCTCGCAGGCACGCTCATGGTGATGATGCTGGCCATGGGCGGCATCCCGGTCACCGCCGGCTTCGTCGGGAAGGTGGCGGTCTTCCAGGCCGCAATCGACGCCGGCTACCTGTGGCTGGTCATCTTGGGCGTGGTCGCGGCCACCGCCGGGCTCTTCTTCTACCTTCGCGTGATCGTGCTCATGTACATGCAGGCGCCGTCGCCTGCGCTCGCCGAAGGGCCCGGGGCGGCGACCGCT
>CAYGCW010000049.1:0-11441 GCA_964348465.1 uncultured Acidimicrobiia bacterium
AGATGACGATCACCTGCCTGGGCCCCGAGCGGTACTACGTCAACTCGGCGATCGTAGCCCAGCAGCACGACCTCGACTGGATCAACCATCACATCGAGCCCGGTGAAGACGTCACCGTCACCGACGTCACGGACGGCACCGGCCTGCTCGCCGTCGCCGGCCCGAACTCCCGCAGCCTGCTCGCCAAGCTCACCGGCGCCGACCTCTCCAACGAAGAGTTCCGCTGGCTCACCGCCCGCGAGATCGAGGTGGCCGGCGTCCCGGTGCGGGCGCTGCGGATCTCCTACGTCGGGGAGCTGGGCTGGGAGCTGCACCACCCGCTCGGCCGCAGCGCCGAGCTGTACGCCGCCATCCAGGAAGCAGGCGAGGGCCTCGGCCTCGTCGACTTCGGCAGCTATGCGATGAACGTCATGCGCATCGAGAAGGCATACAAGGCGTGGGGGGTGGAGCTCACCACCGAGATCACGCCGGTGGAAGCCGACATCGAGCGGTTCGTGGACTACTCGAAGGAGTTCAAGGGCAAGGCCGCCACGCTGGCCCGCAAGGAGTCCGACCTCCAGTGGGTGCTGGTCTACTGCGAGGTGGACGCCGGCGACGCCGACTGCCTCGGCAACGAGCCCGTCTACGACGGCGACCGGATGATGGGCCTCACCACCAGCGGCGCCTGGGGTCATGCGGTCGGCAAGAGCCTGGCGTTCGCGTACGTCGACCCGGCGTTCCGCGCCCCCGGCTCCACGTTCGACATCCGCATCCTCGGCGACCGCCGCCGGGCGACCGTCCTGGAGGGGGCGGCGTTCGACCCGGACAACCTCCGGTTGCGGGCGTAACGATGGTCGACGCCGAGCGGCGCCGGCGCTCCGGGGGCCGCAGCGCCCGCGTTGCCGCTCGAGCCCTGGCACCGGCCGCCGATCTCCGGCCGGTGCGGCCCGGCCTGGTCGGCGGCCGCTACCGCCCGTTGTCCGACGCCGACTCGGAGGCCGTCTACGGTGCGGCGCTCGAGTTGCTGGAGCGGGTCGGCATGGGGGACCCGATCCCGAGGTTCATCGAGGTGGTCACCGCGGCCGGGGGGACCCTCGGCGACGACGGGCGGCTCCGCTTCCCGGAGAAGCTGGTGCGGGCCGCCGTGGACGGCGCCGCCAAGGAGGTGCGCTTCCACGGTTTCTCCCCCGAGTACGACCTCCTGCTCGCCGGCGCCAGGGTGCACTTCGGCACGTCCGGCGCCGCCGTGACCATGCTCGACCCCGACACCAACACCTACCGGCCGAGCACCGTCGCCGACCTCTACGACCTGGCCCGCCTCGCCGACACGCTCGAGCACATCCACTACTTCATCCGCACGGTCGTCCCCCGCGACATCGAGGACGTGCGGGCCGTCGACATCAACACCGCCTACGCAGTGATGATGGGCACGGCCAAGCCGATGGGCACGTCGATGTACAGCGCCGCCCACGTCTACGACGTGGCCGAGATGTTCGACATCGCCCTGGGCCGCGCCGGGGCGTTCCGGGAGCGCCCGTTCTGCATCTGCAACAACACGATGGCGGTGCCGCCGCTGCGGTTCGCCCAGGAGTCGTGCGAGGCGCTGGTGGCGCAAGTGGAGACCGGGATGATCGTCAACCTGCTGTCGGCCGGCCAGGCCGGGGCCACCAGCCCGGCGGCCCTCGCCGGAGCACTGGCGCAGGGACTGGCGGAGTGCCTGGCGGCGCTCACCGCCGTCAACCTGATCTCGCCCGGCCATCCCGCCGTGCTGGGTCTGTGGCCGTTCGTATCGGACCTGCGTACCGGCGCGATGACCGGCGGCAGCGGAGAGGAAGCGGTGTTGAACGCCGCCGCCGCTCAGGTCGTCAACGACATCGGCCTGCCCTCGGGGGTCGCCGCGGGGATGACCGACTCCAAGCTGCCGGACAACCAGGCAGGCCACGAGAAAGGGGTGACGGTCTCGCTGGCGGCGGCGGCGGGCGCCAACCTCGTCAACGAGTCGGCGGGCATGATGGCCAGCTTGCTCGGGTCGTCCCACACGGCGCTGGTCGTCGACAACGACATGCTCGGCTCGATCAACCGCGTGATCCGCGGCGTCGAGGTGACCAACGAGACCCTGTCGGTCGACGTCATCGCCGACGTGGTGGCCGGCGACGGCCACTTCCTCGGCCACCAGCAGACCCTCGACCTGATGGAACGCGACTACGTGTACCCGGAGGTGGGTGACCGGCTCAGCCCCGAGGACTGGGCCGACCAGGGCTCGACCGATGTCGCCACCAGGGCCCGGCGCCGCGCCGAGGAGACGCTGGCCACCCATTTCCCCGACCACGTCCCCCGCGACGCCGACGCCGAGATCCGCCGCCGCTTCCCCATCCACTTGCCGGAAGCGGACGTGCTGGGTACCAGCGGGCGCTGGTGACGGTCAGACGCTGCGGGTGAGACCGCCGTCGATGCGGATGTTCTGCCCGGTGACGTAGGCCGAGCGCTCCGAGGCCAGGAACGCCACCAGCTCGGCGACCTCCGCAGCGCGGCCATAGCGGCCCATCGGGATCCGGGAACGGCGGTCCTCGGCCTCCGGCAGGCTGTCGATGAAGCCGGGCAGGACGTTGTTCATGCGGATGCCGGCGGCCGCGTGCTCGTCTGCGAACAGCTTGGTGAACGCCGCCAGTCCCGCCCGGAACACGCCCGACGTCGGGAACGACGCCTCCGGCTCGAAGGAGGCGTAGGTGGAGATGTTGACGATCGACCCGCCGCCGCGGCGCTCCATGTGGGGCGTGACCAGCCGCGCCACCCGGATGACGTTGAGGAGGTACACCTCCATTCCGGCGTGCCAGTCGTTGTCGGCGATCTCGAGGATCGGTCCCTTGGGCCCGTGGCCGGCGCTGTTGACGGCGGCGTCGACCCGTCCCCAGCGCTCGACGGCGCCGTCGACGAGCTTCGCCAGGTCGTCGACCGAGCGGTTGGAACCGGTGACGCCGAGACCGCCGAGTTCGGTCGCGAGCTCCGCGCCTCTCCCCGACGACGACAGGATCGCCACGTGGTACCCGTCGGCGGCCAGCTTGCGGGCGCAGGCGGCCCCGATGCCGCTCCCGGCGGCGGTGAGCACGGCTACGGGTCGGTCGTTCATGCGTTCTCCCTCGGGTAGGCGACATCTGCGGATGAGTATCGCGCTCCGGTCGGTGCTCGTTGCGTTTCGGGGCCCGCCCCTGCATACTTCCGGCGTGCTCACGGCGAGCCAGCGCGCCCGGTTCGCGGAAGACGGCTTCCTCGTCGTTCCCGACGTCCTCGACGCGTCCGACCTCGACCCGGTCGTCGAGGAATACGAGGCAGCTCTCGACTTCGCCGCCCGCCGCCTCCACGAGCGCGGGGAGATCGGTTCCACCTACAACGGCCTGCCATTCGCGGAGCGCTACACGGCGCTGATCCTCGAGAACCCCGACGTCTTCTACTACCTGGGCCTCTCGTTGCCACTCGACTACGAGGATCTCGACCCCGAGTTCTTCCGAGTCCACACCGGGCCGGCCGTCTTCGGGCTGCTGTCGCACCCGAGACTGCTCGACGTCGCCGAATCGATTCTCGGCGGCGAGATCAGCCTCAACCCGGTCCAGCAGGCTCGCATCAAGCCCCCACAGCGCCTCCTCAGCGGAGCGACCGCGGAGTACTCGAACGTCGGGATGACCACCTGGCACCAGGACTTCGGAGCCGTCATGGACGAGGCCGCCGCCACCGACCTGCTGACGGTGTGGGTGGCGATGACCGACGTCACCGAGGACATGGGCTGCCTGGTGGCGATCCCGGGCTCGCACCGCACCGGAGCGCTCACCCTCCACTGTCCCGGCGTGAAGAACCCCGCCGAGAACTACATCCCGCAGGCTTTGCTCGACCGCCACGGGGTGCCGCCGGTCCCGCTGCCGTGCCGGCGCGGGTCGATCGTCCTGCTCACCAAGTACACGGAGCACGGCGCCCTCCCCAACGAGTCCGACCGGCTGCGGTGGAGCTTCGACCTCCGCTACCAGCCCACCGGCCAGCCCACCGGGCGCCCGGCGTATCCGTCGTTCGTGCTGCGCAGCCGCTCCGGACTCCCGATCGATGATGCGGCCGCCTACGCAACGCGCTGGGAGGACACCCGCCGGCGCGTGCTCGGCGGCAAATGGGACGGGCCCCTCTACGAGCAGGGCCGCTGGCTGAAGAACCGCGACCACCCGGTGTGTGCATAGCTCCAGGCCACCCGCGGCGGCCCCGGCCGTCGCCTACATGCGCACTCGCAACCGCGGGTCGTAGAACGGCCGCAAGGAGGCGGCGGCGCCGGCCCGGCGGGTCGCCACCTCCACCTCCCACTCGCCGGACGCAACGAAGTCGCGGCCGACACCGTCCGGGTGCGTGACGAACCCCATGCCCACCGCCGCCCCCACGGTGTGGCCGTACATCCCGGACGTCATCCGCCCGACGAGGACGCCGTCCCGGTAGATCGGTTCGTCGTGGTAGAGCAGCTCGTCCGGGTCATCGAGGCGGATCTGCACCATTCGTTTGACCCGAGGCTCCCCACGCTGCGCCAGCAGGGCCTCCCGGCCGACGAACCCGCCCGGCTTGTCCCACGCCACCGCGAACCCGAGCCCGGCCTCCAGCGGGGTGTCCTCGTCGCTGATGTCGTGACCCCACGAGCGGTAGCCGCATTCGGTGCGCAGCGAATGCATGGCGTGCATCCCGGCATGGCGGAGCCCCACATCGCTCCCGGCGTCGACCGCGGCGTCGTACACCCAGCGGGCCCGGTCGGCGGGGGCGTACAGCTCCCAGCCCAGCTCACCGACGTAGGTGATCCGCAATGCCCACATCGGGATGCCGGCGACGTGGACCTTCTGCGCCGTGCCGTACGGGAAGGCGTCGTTGCCGAGGTCGGCTGCAGTGAGCCGGGCGAGGAGCTCTCGTGAGCGGGGCCCCATGACCCCCAGCACCGTGTACGCCGACGTGAGGTTGAGCAAGCGCACGTCGGAGTCGCGGGGCACGTGGCGAGCCAGCCAGTGCTGGTCGCGGGTCTCGGTGGCGGCGGCCGTGACGACGAGATAGCGGTCCTCGGCGAGGCGGGTGACGGTGAGGTCGGCCTCGATGCCCCCCCGCTCGTTGAGCCATTGGGTGTAGACGATCTTGCCCGGGGCGACGGCGACGTCGTTGGCGCAGATGCGGCCCAGCACTTCTTCGGCGTCGTGGCCTTCCACCAGGAACTTGGCGAATGACGATTGGTCGAACAGCCCCACCGCCTCCCGCACCGCCCGGTGTTCGGCGGCGGAGTGCTCGAACCAGTTCTGCCGCCCGTACGAGTACTCGTAGCGCGGCTCGACGCCCGCCGGGGCATACCAGTTGGGGCGCTCCCACCCGGCCACCTCGCCGAAGCAGGCCCCCGCAGCCGCCGTACGCTCGAACAGCGGCGAGGTGCGCACCCCGCGCGCCGTCTCGTACTGGAGGAACGGCCAGTGCATCGCGTAGAGAAGGCCGAGGCTCTCGGCCGCTCGCTCTCGCAGGAACTCGGTGCTGGCCTGGTAGGGCCGCGTCCTGCGGATGTCCACGTCCCACAGATCGAGCGACGGGTGGCCGTCCACGATCCATTCGGCGATGGCCTTGCCGGCCCCACCCGCCGACTGGATGCCCACCGAGTTGAAGCCGGCGGCGACGTAGAGGCCGTCGACCTCGGGCGTCTCGCCGAGGTAGTAGCGGCCGTCGGGGGTGAACGCCTCAGGCCCGTTGAAGAAGGTGTGGATCCCGGCCTGGGCCAGCGCCGGCACCCGGTGAATCGACCGCTCGAAGATCGGCCCGATGTGGTCCCAGTCCTCAGGGAGGCGGCCGAACGAGAAGTCGTCGGGAATCCCATCGAGGCCCCACGGTTTGGCGACCGGCTCGAAGAACCCCGCCAGCAGCTTGCCGGCCTCCTCCTTGACGTAGGTGTAGTTGCCCGGATCGCGCAGCGTCGGCAGGTCGGGGCTGAGCCCGGCGACCGGCTCGGTGACGATGTAGAAGTGCTCGCAGGCCTGGAGCGGCAGCGTGACTCCCACGGCAGCCGCGAGCTGCCGGGACCACATGCCGGCGGCGATCACCACGTGGTCGGCGCCGACGTCGCCGGCGTCGGTGGCGACCCCGGCGGCCCGGCCGCCTTCCACCAGAACGCGGTGGACCCGGACTCCCTCGCCGATGCGGGCGCCGCCCATCCGGGCACCTCTGGCCAAGGCGACGGTCGTGTCGACCGGGTCGACCTTGCCGTCCCCCGGGAAGAACACCGCCCCGACGAGATCGGAGGCGTTGATGAGCGGCCAGTACTCCGGGGCCTCATGCGGTTCGAGGACGCGGGCTTCGACACCCAGCGTCATCGCCATCGAGACGCCCCGGAGCACCTCTTCCCAGCGCTCCGGGTTGTCGGCGACCGACAGCGACCCGGTCTTGCGGAAGCCGGTCGCCTGGCCGGTCTCGGCTTCCAGCCGCTCGTACAGCTCGGCCGAGTACGACGCCAACGCCGTCATGCTCTTCGTCGACTTGAGTTGGCCCACCAGCCCGGCGGCATGCCACGTGGCTCCGGCCGTGAGCCGGCTCTGCTCCAGCAGCAGCACATCGGAGACGCCCCGCTGCGCGAGGTGGTAGGCGACGCTGCAACCCACGATGCCGCCGCCGATGACCACGACTTCGGCACGGGCTGGCAGGGCGTCTGGCATGCAGGCGCAATCTAGATGGCGGCGCCGGCTCGCGCCTGCGATCATCGGTGGGTTGCCGAGTTCGAGGAGCGGCCATGGACCAGGTGACGTTCACGAGGATGGACCAGGGCACCAAGGAGGAGTACGACTTCCTGGCCCGGCTCGAGGCCGAGGAACTGGCCACGTTCGCCGACCGGGTGCTCGGCTGGCTCGCCGAGATGGACGGGCCGTCCGGCTACCGCATCACCCGCCTGGAGCATTCGCTGCAGGCGGCCACCAGGGCCCACCGGGCCGGCGCGGACGAAGAGATGGTGGTGTGCGCCCTGCTGCACGACGTCGGCGACGTGCTGGCACCGGCCAACCACAGTGCGGTTGCCGCCGAGATGCTGCGGCCCTACGTGTCCGACGACAGCTACTGGATCATCCGCCACCACGGGCTGTTCCAGGGCTACTACTACTTCCACCACCACGGCCAGGACCGCAACGCCCGGGACCGCTACCGCGACCATCCGCTCTACCAGGCCACCGTCGACTTCTGCGAGAAGTACGACCAGGTGTCGTTCGACCCGGACTACGACTGGGAGCCGCTCGAGTTCTTCGAGCCGATGGTCAGGCGCGTGCTGGCCGAGCCGCGGGGAGTGGCATAGTCGCGCCTCCTCCCCCGCCTAGCTGCGCCGGAGGAGCTGAGACGCCCTAGTCGTCGTCTTTGTCGAACGACTTCTGGTAGTGCTCGTGGCCCTTGGCCACGATGTCATGCTGCTGCTCGGTGCCCGCACGCGCCAAGCCTCCGTGGGCACCGCGGACGTGGGTGGAGTCCTTGATCGTGTTGGCGAGCGAGGACGATGGGCGGGGGCTCGACGCGCCGCGCCGGAAAGCGCCGAGAAAGCCCCTGAGCGTATCGAGTATGGACATGGGTGGATTGTACCGGCGGCCGTCAGCCGCGCCTGCGGATGGCGACGTTCTTCCACTGGAAGTAGGACTGAATGGCCGCCTGGCCCTTCTCCCGGCCGAACCCGGACTTCTTGAACCCCCCAAAGGGGGCCTCGACGGCCGGCTGGAACCACTCGTTCACGAACACCTGCCCTGCTTCGAGCCGGTCCGCGAGCCACGCGGCCTGGTCGAGGTCGTTCCCGAACACCCCGGCGACGAGGCCGTATTCGGAGTCGTTGGCGATCTCGAGCGCCTCGTCGACGTCCCGGTACGGGATCACGCACAGCACCGGGCCGAACACCTCCTCGCGAGCGATCGCCATGTCGTTGGAGACGCCGGCGAACACGGTCGGCTCGTAGAAGTAGCCCTCCCGTCCCGCCACCGGGCTGCCGCCGGTGGCCGCCACCGCGCCGTCCTCCTTGGCCTTGCGGACGTGGCGGTCGACTCGGTCGAGCTGGGTGCGGGATATGAGCGGCCCCATGTCGTGGCCCTCGCCGCCCGGCCCCACGCTGAGCGCTTGCGACATCGTCACCACCCTGTCCACGACCTCGTCGTGGAGCCGCTCCGGAACGAGCAGGCGCGACAGCGCCGAGCACACCTGCCCGGCGTTCGAGTAGATGCCCCATCGGGTCTGCTGGGTGACGTGGTCGAGGTCGGCGTCGGGCAGCACGATGCCGGGCGATTTGCCGCCCAGCTCCACGACGGCCGGAATGACCGACTCGGCTGCGGCGTGGAGGATCTTCTGCCCGGTTGTCACCGAGCCCGTGAACGTGATCTGGTCGATGTCGGGGTGGCCCGCCAGCGCCGCCCCGGCGTCGTGGCCGTAACCCGCCACGACGTTGAACGCCCCGGGCGGGAGCCCAACGGCCTCGGCGGCTCTGGCGACGTAGGTGGCGGCCACCGGGTCCAGCTCGGGCGACTTCACCACGACCGCGTTGCCGGCCGCCAGCGCCGGCCCGGCGCCCCGGGTGGTCAGCTCCAGCGGGTAGTTCCAAGGGACGATGTGGGCCGACACCCCGTACGGCACCGGGATCACGTAGTCGGTGAAGCCGCCCCCGAGGGGTACGTAGCGACCCTCGACCTTGTCGGCGAGCCCGCCGTAGTACTCCAAGAAGCCGGAGGCGTTCCCCACCTCCCACTCCGACTCTTGCAGCGTCTTGCCCGAGTCGCTGGTGAGCAGCTCGCCGATCTCGGTGGCGTGGTCGCGCAGCCAGCGGGCCATGTCCACCAGCATCCGCCCCCGGTCGGCGGGTCGCATGTCCACCAGACGCCGCTCCTGCACGCACTCCCGGGCTGCCGCCACGGCCGCGTCGATCTCGGCGGCGGTGGCGCGGGCTGCCTCGCCGATCGGCTTCGCGGTGGCGGGGTCCTCCAGCTCGATGCGGCCGGCGCCGTCCACCCACTCGCCACCGACGTAGTTCTGCCAGTAGCCCCTCATGCCCGGTACACCGCCACCGGGTCGCCGAGGACGTCCAGGTCGGGCTCGGCGCCGAGCCCGGGACCCTCAGGCGCCTCGGTCACCCCGCCCTCGTTGCGCGCGCCGCCGACGATCGGGTCCACGGTCAGCATCTCGTGGCAGAGCCACGTGGCGCGCCGGTGCGAGGCGGGCGTGGCGGCCGCCAGGTGCACCGCCGCGGTGTCGGCCAGGGCGCTGCCGCCGGTCTCTTCGATGTTCATCCGCATCCCCACCTCCACGCACAGGTCCCGGATGCGCCTGGCCTTCGTGAGCCCGCCGACCCGGTTGAGCTTCAGCCCGATGGCCTCACACGCCCCGTCGCGCCACGCCCGGAGCACGTCGGCGTACGTCGTGATGGTCTCGTCCAGGATGATCGGCTGCTGCGTGGCACGACGGACCTGGAGGCACTGGTCGTAGGTCTCACAGGGCTGTTCGAAGTAGGCGTCGACGTGCTCCGTTTGCCGCATCACGCGGATGGCGTCGTCGGGCAGCCAGGCCCGGTTGACGTCGAAGGTCACCGCTTCCCCGGCCGCGAGGGCGGCGCCGATCGCCTCGATACGGGCCACGTCCTCGGCGACCCCCGACCCCACCTTCGGGGAATGGACGCGGTAGCCGGCCGCCCGCGCCCGCTCGATGGAGGCGAGCATCTCGTCGGGGGTGCCGGTGGGGATGGAGCTCTGGATGACGACCGGCTCGCCGGTGGCGCCACCGAGCAACGCCGCCACCGGCACCCCGAGGGCGCGGCCGGTGACGTCCCAGCAGGCCATGTCGAGGGCCGACTTGACGTAGCGGTGGCCGGGCAGCGCCGTGTCCATGAGCCGGTTGACGACGTCCGGCCGGGCGGGGTCGGCGCCCAGCAGCGCCGGAGCGAGTTCGGCGATCCCGGCCCTGATCCCGCCGGGGAACGCCGGCAAGTAGGTCGAGCCCCACGGGCAGCCCTCGCCCCACCCGATGACGCCCGCGTCGGTGGCGATGCAGACGAGGGTCGAGTCCAGCTCCTTGACGTGGAGCCGCCCGCCGGAGAGCGAATAGGGATGGCGCAGCGGCAGTGCCGCCCGGTAGACGGAGATCTCGACGATCCTCACGAGTACACCGCCACCGGGTCGCCGAGCACGCCGGGATCGGGCTCGATGCCGAGGCCCGGCGCGTCGGTCACGTGGAGACGGCCGCCGACCTGGTACGCCGACGCCTCGCCCAGGTGGACCTCGTTGTAGGAATGGAGATCGGTGGTGTTGAGGAACGCGGCCGCCGGCGTGGATATCGCCAGGTGGCCGAGGGCGGCGGTCACGATCTCGCAGCCCCAGACGTCTTCCACCGTCATCGGGATCCCGGCCGCCGCGCACACGTCTCTGGCGAGCCGTGCCTTGGTCAGCCCGCCGAACTTGGAGATCTTGATGCACGCGACGTCCATCGCGTCGTCGGCGAGGGCCCGGGTGAGGTCGTCCATCCCCTGAAGGGACTCGTCGAGCTTGAAGGGAAGGCCCGACCGCCGCCGTACGGCGAGGTTGTCTGCGTAGCGGTCGCACGGCTGCTCGAGTACGTGGTCGATGCCGGCGGACGCGGCGACGAAACGGAATGCCTCGTCCCGGCGCCAGCCCCGGTTGGCGTCGGCCAGGATCACCTCGCCCGGCCGCCGCCCGGCGGCCACCGCGGCGAGACGGGCGACGTCGTCGTCGGGGTCGTCGCCCACCTTGACCTGAATGTGGGAGTAGCCGGCAGCCCGGAAGCGGTCCGCCACCTCCGCCATCTCGGCCGGGTCGCCCTGGGACACCGAGCGGTACATCGCGGCCGACTCCTGATGGCGGCCGCCGAGCAGTCGGTGCACGGGAACGCCCAGGGCCCGTCCGGCGATGTCCCAGCACGCCACGTCGAGCGCCGACTTGACGTAGTTGTGCCCCTGCAGCTCGGCGTCCATGACCACGTTGAGCGGGCCGGGCAACGTCGGGTCGAGGCCGAGCAGGTGAGGCGCCAAGGAGGCGGTCCCGGCGCGCACCCCGGGCCCGTAGGACGGCAGGTACGTCGGACCGAGCGGAGTCGTCTCTCCCCAGCCGGAGACGCCGTCGTCGGTGTCGACCCGGACGACGGTGGTGTCGGCGGTGGTCACCAGCCGGCCCTTGGCGAACCGGTAGCCGCCGTCGGCCAGCGGCACGTCGACCTGATACACGGCGATCCGCGTGATCTTCACGGCGCCACCTGGATCACGATCGCGCCGACGTGCTCCTTGGCCATGAACACCTCCTGCGCCCGGGCCACCTCCTCCAACGGGAAGGTAGCCGCCACGAGAGGCCGGATCTCGCCGCGTTCGACATAGCCGACGAGGCTGGCGAAGACCTCCGGCGGCAGCACCGTGGCGCCGTGCATGGTCAGGTCGTGCAGGTACAGGGTGCGCAGATCGAGCGGGA